>NZ_JVEL01000017.1:0-4194 GCF_001076875.1 Serratia sp. 506_PEND | reverse complement strand
ACCCAAGGCAAAGGGCTGATGCCGGACGGCACCACCCGCTTCTTCAAGGACGGCAAGCCGATCTTCCACTACATGGGCACCTCCACCTTCTCCGAATACACCGTGGTGCCGGAGATTTCACTGGCGAAAATCAACAAGGAAGCGCCGCTGGAAGAAGTGTGCCTGCTGGGCTGTGGCGTCACCACCGGCATGGGTGCGGTGATGAACACCGCCAAAGTGCAGCCGGGCGACACCGTGGCGATCTTCGGCCTGGGCGGCATCGGCCTGTCGGCGATCATCGGCGCGCAGATGGCCGGCGCGGGCCGCATCATCGGCATCGACATCAACACCAGCAAGTTCGATCTGGCGCGCAAGCTGGGCGCTACCGATCTGATCAACCCGAAAGACTATGACAAACCGATTCAGGAAGTGATCGTCGAGCTGACCGACGGCGGCGTCGACTTCTCCTTCGAGTGCATCGGCAACGTCAACGTGATGCGTTCCGCGCTGGAGTGCTGCCACAAGGGCTGGGGTGAATCGGTGATCATCGGCGTCGCGGGCGCCGGGGAAGAGATCTCGACCCGGCCGTTCCAGCTGGTCACCGGCCGCGTCTGGCGCGGTTCGGCATTCGGCGGCGTCAAGGGCCGTTCGCAGCTGCCGGGCATCGTCGAGCGCTATCTGGACGGCGAATTCGCGCTGAACGACTTTATTACCCACACCATGGGGCTGGAGCAGATCAACGAAGCGTTCGATTTGATGCACGAAGGCAAATCGATCCGTTCCGTCATCCACTTCGACAAATAAGCCAGGAGGCAGAGATGACGTTGTCATTGGAACTTCTCGAAGAGCACCGCATGTTCGGCGGCTGGCAACAGCGTTATCGCCACGCGGCGCAGAGCCTGAATTGCAACATGACATTCAGCATCTACCTGCCGCCGCCGCGCGATGACAACCCGCCGCCGGTGTTGTACTGGCTGTCGGGGCTGACCTGCAACGACGAGAATTTCACGTTGAAAGCCGGCGCGCAGCGCATCGCCGCCGAGCTGGGCCTGGTGCTGGTGATGCCGGACACCAGCCCGCGCGGCGACGAGGTGCCGAACGACGAAGGCTACGATCTGGGCCAGGGCGCCGGGTTCTACCTGAACGCCACCCAGGCGCCGTGGGATCGTCACTTCCGCATGTACGACTACATCAGCGCCGAACTGCCGGCGCTGATCGAACAGCACTTCAGCGTCAGCGATCGTCAGTCGATCTTCGGCCACTCGATGGGCGGCCACGGCGCGCTGATGATGGCGTTTCGCAATCCGCAGCGCTTCCGCTCGGTATCGGCCTTCGCGCCGATCGTCAACCCGTGCCAGGTGCCGTGGGGCCGCAAGGCGTTCACCGCCTATCTGGGCAGCGACGAGAGCCAGTGGCTGCAGTACGACAGCTGCCATCTGCTGGCCAGCGGCGCGGAAAAAATGCCGGTCCTTATCGATCAGGGCGATGACGACCAGTTCCTGGCCGATCAGCTGCAGCCGGCGCGGCTGGCCGAACTGGCGCGCCAGCGCGACTGGCCGCTGACGCTGCGCATTCAGCCGGGGTACGATCACAGCTACTTCACCATCGCCACCTTCGTGGAAGATCACCTGCGCTTCCACGCCGAGCACCTGTTCCGCTGATAAAAAATCCGGGCGGTTTAACCGCCCGGATTTCTTCAAAAGCCATCAATCAGAAAATCGATAGCGGCTTTAATTTGATTCCTGTGCTCATTGACATTACCAACGGCCTTCCCAATCTGCGAAATACGTACGGCAGCCATCTCATGCGTCATAACAAGAAACTTTTCGCCGTTGACCTCAATCTCCGGGCATAAACGTGCAGAAATTTTAACCCTGACGTTATCCAAAGCATAAAGAGGGATCATTAACCGGGTCGAGAGGACATCAATAAGATCGCTTTGAACGTCCAGTAAGTAGGGATAGGCTGATGCCGGATACGTATTGTCATATACGGTAATATTGCATGTTCAAAATGTCCGATATTCATCAGACAACAAACCATTTTCTTCAGTGATACGATTAAGTTCTTCTAACGCCGCGCGATTTTGCTCGCGCCACTGTTGAATCTCAATATCCCTGACGCGGACGCTCAATGCGTCTGTCAATACGGATGACACATTGACGCCCAGGGATTTTGCGCGCTGGAAAAGATCGCGATCGATGGTTACGTTGACTGTCTTTTTCGTCACATTGCTATTTGCCATATCCATACCTCATCCCTGTAATATACACGGGTCAAATTTTCATCAGTTATACTCGTAAAACAGGGGTATGCCAATTCAGCGATACCCTCACCCCTTCAATTTCGGATCGAGCGCGTCGCGCAATCCGTCGCCCAACAGGTTGAACGCCAGCACGGTGATGAATATCGCCAGGCTGGGGAAGATCGCCACGTGCGGCGCGATCACCATATCGGCGCGCGCTTCATTGAGCATCGCCCCCCACTCCGGCGTCGGCGGCTGGGCGCCCAGGCCCAAAAACGACAGGCTGGCGGCGGTGATGATCGAGGTGCCGATGCGCAGGGTGAAATAGACAACGATCGAAGACAGGGTGCCCGGCAGGATGTGCCGCAGGATGATGGTCCCGTCCGAGGCGCCGATGCTGCGCGCCGACTCGATATAGGTCAGGTGCTTCAGCACCAGCGTATTGCCACGCACCAGGCGGGCGAAGGCCGGAATGCTGAAGATCGCCACCGCGACGATCACGTTGGCCATGCCGCTGCCCATGATCGCCACCACGCCAATCGCCAGCAAAATGCCGGGAAACGCGAACAGCACGTCGCAGACGCGCATGGTGAGGCGATCCAACCAGCCCTCATAGTAGCCGGCCAGCAGCCCCAGCAGGGTGCCGATCGCCCCGCCCGCCAGCACCGAGAACACCCCGGCCGCCAGCGAAATGCGCGTGCCCATCAGGATGCGGCTGAAGATATCGCGCCCGAGGGAATCTACGCCCAGCCAGTGCACCAGCGAAGGCCCCTCATTCAGCCGGTCGTAATCGAAGTAATTTTCCGCATCGAACGGCGCCAGATAAGGCGCCAGCAGCGCCGCCGCAATCAGCAGCAGCACCAACAGGCCGGCGACCAGCGCCGCCCGCTGACGGCGAAAACGCCGCCAAAACTCACCCCACGGCGTGCGTACCGCGTTAGGGTCGATAAGCGGCATCGCCTTCAGTGCGGCGTTGCGCCGCCAATGCTTAATCATGCCGCATCCTCATTGGTAACGAATCGCCGGGTTGATCGCCGCGTACAGCATATCCACCAGCAGGTTGATCAGGATGAACTCCAGCGAGAACAGCAGCACCTCGGCCTGGATCACCGGGTAATCGCGCATCTCCACCGAATCCACCAGCAAGCGCCCCAGCCCCGGCCAGTTGAATACCTTCTCCACCACGATCGAACCGCCGAGCAGGAAGCCGAACTGCAGCCCCATCATGGTCACTACCGGGATCATCGCGTTGCGCAGGCCGTGTTTCATCACCACCACGCTTTCCCGCACGCCCTTGGCGCGCGCGGTGCGCATGTAGTCCTCCTGCAACACCTCGACGAACGAAGCGCGGGTGAAGCGCGCCATCACCGCCGCCACCGCCGCCCCCAGGGTGATCGAAGGCAGAATGTAGTGCCGCCAGCTGTCGGCGCCCACCGTCGGCAGCCACCCCAGCTCGACCGAGAACACCTGCATCAGCAGCATGCCGAGCGCAAAGGCCGGGAACGAGATCCCCGACACCGCCAGCGTCATGCCGAGGCGATCCGGCCAGCGGTTGCGCCACACCGCCGACACCACGCCAATCGCCAGACCGAACGCCACCGCCCACAGCATGCTGGCGACGGTCAGCCAGAAGGTCGGCATAAAGCGCGAGGCGATCTCTTCGCTCACCGGGCGCTTGGACACCATCGAGATGCCGAAGTCGCCCCGCAGCGCGTTGCCGAAGAAGTGCGCGAACTGCTGCGGCAGCGGCTTATCCAGCCCCAAATCCTTGCGCACCAGCTGCACCACCGCCTCGTCGGCCTCCGGCCCCGCCGCCAACCGCGCCGGATCGCCCGGCAGCAGGTGGACGAACAGGAACACCAGCACCGCCACAATCAGCAGCGTCGGGATCAGACCCAGCAGTCGTTTCAGAAAATAATTGAGCATCTCATTCCTTCCCCCGCCCGCCGCCGTCGGGCCGCAGGCGGGGA
>NZ_JVEL01000164.1:0-325 GCF_001076875.1 Serratia sp. 506_PEND | reverse complement strand
TAATCGCGATTCAAAGAGTGATATATTTTCCTGTATTAACATGCAAATTATTTCATACAGCCCTCTTGGGATCTCGACAGATTTAAAATCTTGTCGGAAATTTTGACCTTGCTTGATTCGAGGTATTTTTAGATAAAACTTACCATGATGTTCCTTTATATCACAACATTTAAGCTGTGATACTTGTGATGGCCTTCTACCCGTACATAATAAAATATTAAGTAAAGCAAAATCAAAAAGATTTATTTTTCCGTCATTATACCCATTCATAGCCTTACTATGTAGTTCGTTTAATTCTTCATCAGTGAGAGGACCGCCTTCAGGG
>NZ_JVEL01000163.1:0-1817 GCF_001076875.1 Serratia sp. 506_PEND | reverse complement strand
GATGATGTGGGTTCGATTCCCACTGCCCGCTCCAGAAAAAAGCTTTTCAGCCTGCGAAGATGGGGTTACCCGGAGTGGCTGGAAAGCGCATCAGAAGGGCGCATTTAGTTTTGGTACGCACTATCGATCCCTACCCTGGGTTTTCTAAGTGCGCCCCTCGGTGTGAAGTGACAGTCGGGAAAGACCGGCATCCATTCGAACCCTGGCATCAGCCGGGGTTTTTCTATTTTAGGGCTGCGCTAATGCGCGGCCTTTTTTATGTCTTACGCCCGGCGTTCGCTGAGCGAGCAAAGGAGCAAGAAGATGGCTGAGCCTGTAGGTACTACTGGTGCGGCGACAACAGCATTAACCGGTGTGACCGTAGTCGGGCTGTTATCAGGCGTGGACTCCGGTGTGTTGATCGGTGCATTTGCCGGGGCGGTAATTTTCGTTATGTCCGCCAGTGAGTTTTCGTGGCTAAAAAAGATGGCACTATTCGTTGCCTCTTTGCTGGTGGGGATCCTTGCTGCACCGTTTGCAGCGGCGATTATCACGTGGGCGACCCCGGTCGGTATTGAGGCTCATGAGCCGGTTGGTGCGCTGGTGGCCTCTGCAATAGCTGTCCGACTCCTGATGTCAGCAAGCCAAAACCCAACAGGATTTTTTGACCGGTTCCGGCGAGGGGGGAGCGATGCTAAATGAATACCTCTTAATCGTGAATGCTATCACCTGCGCGGTGATAGCCGCCCGTATGATGCTGTATCGCCGAAATGGTGCGACGCATAGGCCTCTCGCCGCCTTCTGTGCCTGGCTGCTGATTGTGGCTAGCGCTTCGGTGACCATCCGCATTCTGACTGGCGACTATCACTATTCGAACTGGTCGGAGACATTGATCAACATGGCGTTCTGCGTTGCGGTGATCGCATCGCGTGGCAATGTTATGGCCCTGGCAAAACCTTTCTCGAGATAACCCCATGATAAAAGACCAATTTAAAGAGGCGGCTGGTATTGCTGCCGGATTAGCTACGCGCTGGTTTCCGCACCTGGAGACTACCTTCACCGAATTTGGGATCACTTCTCCGGTGGAGCAAGCGATGTTTATCGCCCAGGTCGGCCATGAGTCGGCAGGCTTTACCGCTGTGGCGGAATCCTTCAACTATAGCGTAACTGGCCTGCAATCCACATTCGGCCACCGGCTTACAGCGGATCAATGCAAGATGCTTGGTCGCCAGCAAGGAGAAACCGTAGTGCCGGCCAACCGCCAAGCGGCGATTGCCAATCTGGTTTACAGCGGGCGACTGGGCAATAAAGGGCCGGGTGATGGTTGGAAATACCGAGGCCGCGGGCTTATTCAGATCACCGGCTTGGAAAATTATCGAGCTTGCAGCGCTGGCATTAAAACTGATTTGGTTTTGGTGCCGGATCTGTTGGAACAAGACGAATATGCCATGCGTTCCGCTGGCTGGTTCTGGAACTCTCAGAGCTGCGGAAAATACACGGGGGACGTCGAGCGGGTAACGTTGCTGATTAACGGCGGCAAGAATGGCCTGGCAGACCGCCAAGAGCGATTTGAGCGTGCGCGTCAGGTACTGGAATGACTGGCTGGGTTTCAAAACTGACCGGCGGAGGATTATTGCTCCTGCTGGTGGTGTCGATTTGCCTGGGTGGATACAGCTCGTTGTTGTCACATCGGCTGGAACTGGCACGGCAACAGGTAGCACAACAGAAAAAAACGCTGGCGCAGCAGGCCGGACTGATCGCCACCATGCAGGAACAGGACGCCCGTAACCGCAAGCTGATGGCCGAACAGCAACGGAGAGAGCAGCAGCTGCGCCAGC
>NZ_JVEL01000162.1:0-3043 GCF_001076875.1 Serratia sp. 506_PEND | reverse complement strand
CACTCCTGGAGAAAACATCATGTCTAGCCAAACTCAACAAGCCTCCACCAAAACTGAATATTTCAACCTAACTATCAAAGGGATGGGGTATCTCAGCAACATTCGTCTAGTCAATGGCCCGAATGGCACCTTTATCAGCTGTGTCGTCAATGGACTCTCTGGTCCTACCGATAACGCCAGTTACACGCGTTTCGATGTGACGGTCGCCGGTAAAGAAGCCAGCAGCCTGATCAACCGCTGTCAAAAGTCGGTTGATGAAGACAAGAAGGTCCTGATTGGATTTGTGCTCAGCAATCCCAAAACGGACATCTTCACGCTCAACAGCGGCGAACATGCCGGTGAACAGCGCGTTAGCCTCAAAGCCCGCCTTATCAAGGTCGATTGGATTAAAATCGGTCAGGAGAAGGTCTTCCAGGCTGAGAAATCCGACTCTACGCCGCCTCAGCAAGGTTCTGCACAGCAACAGTATGCGGAAAACTCTTTCTGATAACGCCCTCTACGCCTCGGTTTTCGGGGCGTTTTTCCCTTTCTAATTCCATTCCCTATGAGGATTCGATTATGGCGTCTCGCGGCGTAAACAAAGTCATACTTGTCGGTCATCTCGGCCAAGATCCGGAAGTCCGTTACATGCCAAATGGCGGTGCTGTTGCTAACATTACCCTGGCGACCTCAGAGAGCTGGCGCGATAAGGCGACCGGTGAGCAGAAAGAAAAAACCGAATGGCACCGTGTCGTGCTGTTTGGCAAGCTTGCCGAAATTGCCGGTGAATATTTGCGTAAGGGCTCGCAGGTTTACATTGAAGGCTCCCTGCAGACACGCAAATGGACCGATCAGGCCGGTGTGGAAAAATACACCACTGAAATTGTCGTCAACATTGGCGGCACTCTGCAGATGTTGGGGGGGCGCTCGCAACCAGCCAACGCCGGACAATCAGGCCAGGGAAGTTGGGGGAAACCTCAGCAACCGCAACCTTCGCACAGCGGTACGCCGGCTCAGCAACCCCTGCCAGCTCAATCGGGTGGGAATGCCGCGCCGATGGATTTTGACGATGACATACCGTTCCTTGGGTTTGGTTATGGTATCGCAAAATCAGCCATTTACGCTCTGTGATTGTCGGGAGACATTATGCCGACAATTCTTAGAGTAGGTGGTTTCCGCTTTTACTTTTACAGTCATGAACCTAACGAACCGGCACATGTCCATATTGATAAGGGCAATGCAACCGCTAAAATATGGTTACATGATGTCAGTATTGCGCGTAGTGTGGGTTTTGCATCACATGAACTGCGTATACTGCAGCGTCTGGTGACTGAACATCGGACACTTTTACAGGAGGCCTGGGATGCTTACTTTACGCAATGAAAATGATCTGCGTGTAATGAATGTCCGCATCGATGATGACCGTCTGTCGGTTGATTTGATGGATGGCCGTACTATTTCGGCACCGTTAGCCTGGTATCCCCGGCTTGCGGCTGGTACGCCAGCGCAACGGGATAACTGGGAACTCTGCGGGGCTGGAATGGGTATACACTGGCCAGATCTGGATGAGGACTTAAGTACGGAAGGGTTATTGATGGGGGCAAAAGGCATTAGCCGTACCCCTTCATTATCCTGATGTTGTTCCTCAACATCTGACACTAAACGCTGACCTTCGGGTTGGCGTTTTTTTTTGATTAGCAATAAAGAGTTGTTAATTGAGCGTCCCGGACGGTAACCGCACAGTGACACCTGTCGATTGTCACTGAACAGGAAACCTTCCGGATGAAAAAAACAATTCTCGTCTCTTCCCTGGCAGCACTTACGCTGACCGGGTGCGTTACTCAGCAACCTCTGCAGCAGCGTGATATTTCCCCTGTTACTCCGTCTGTCACCGTCAACCGCAATGTCCAACCGGTCAGCCCGGATACCTACGGGCAGGCACCGGAGGTGGTGCGCTACGACCGTTATTTACTGGTCAGCACTGACCCCGCGGCTGTTCAGCGTGATCCGCTCTCGCAAATCATCGATATCCGTATTCCGGCGTCCGTCAAACCGACGGTTGCTGATGCGTTGCGTTATTCGCTGCGCCAGTCGGGGTATTCCCTGTGCGCGACCGGCCCGGCAAATGGCGTGCTGTACCGCCAGGCGCTGCCGGCGGTGCAGTACCAACTGGGGCCGATGCGTTTGCGTACTGCCCTGCAAGTAGTGGCAGGCCCCGCGTGGCAGCTCGAGGTCGACGACGTGCAACGTGTTGTCTGCCACAGCTTGCGTGACGGGTACCAGTTGCCGGCGACACAGCTGCCGCCGGTGACGGTGGCACCGGCCAAGCCGGTTTCAGCACGTCCTGTGGTGACGGTCATTGCGCCTCAAGCCGTTAACGCGGTACCGGCAACCGGCGGGTGGTTGAAAAAATGACAGAACATAATGAAGAAATGGTGCCGATGACACCGGCCAAAAAAGGGTTGCTGCGCAGCAAGACCTTTTGGGGGGCAACTGCCGGCGTCGTGGTCGTCCTGGTTGCAGGTCTCGGTAGTACAGCGGCTATCAAGCATATCGACCAGCGTATTGCCCAGCTTGAGCAGGCACAGAAAGCACTGGCGCCGCAGGATGGCATGAACTCTATGGCCGATGTGGTGCAGACGCAGGCAAAACAGCTCAAAACTTTGGCTGAACGTCAGGATTCGCTCACGCGACAGGTGGGGGCGCTGACGTTAACCCATGGGCTGGCAGAGAAACTTGAGCAGCAGTTGCAGGCGCAACAGGTTGAACTGAATGCACTGAAAGACAGCATTGAGTCCGTGAAAAAGTCAGCTTCAGAAAAGCCTGTATCCACTGTGACACCGTCAACGGCCGTACCCGCAGCCCCTTCTGCGACAGCCAAAATCACCCCAAAGCACAAACCTACGCCGATTAAATCTTCCCCGCGTAATGCGGTAACCCGTGTGGCGCGTAAATCGCCATTCGTGCTGACCGGGGTGGAGCAGCGTGGGACGTCGGCCTTTGCTGCCGTGGCGCCGCAGGGGTTCAGTGATTTGTCGCAGGTGCGGTTAATCGGGGAAGGGGA
>NZ_JVEL01000161.1:0-1839 GCF_001076875.1 Serratia sp. 506_PEND | reverse complement strand
TCGTGGTGGTGGCCGAAGATCACCAGGTCGAACCCTTTTTCCTTCGCCACCCGGTTCAACTCTTCCGTCAACGCGCCGCGGCTGACGATCACCTCTTCGACCGGATAGGACGACTGCCCTTTGATCGCATTGAGCATATTCTTCACCCGCTCCGAAAATGTGCGATCGGTGTAGTTGTAATCTCCCACGCCCAGATCGACGTAATAACCGGCGCGATGAATGTCGATATAGATCAGGGAAAGTTTGGCATTGAGCGCGGCGGCCAGTCTGGCGCCCTTGCCCAGCAGGAACTCGGCGTCTTCGCTGAGATCCGTGGCGACAACGATATGCCGATAAGCCATGATGTCGGCCCTCCTCGTCAGATCCGTAAACAGGATGGCGCTCCTTGCCGCATGTTTCTCATGCACCTTAAGTTTAGCCCAGCGCCGGCCCCCTCGCCTGCTGCAGTGTCGTTCCATTTATGGAACGATGTATCCCGACTTCAGGCTCTACCGGATTTCTCTCTCGGCCCTACACTGTAAGCAAGTGCTGAGTTTCAGCCTTATCAATCAAAGAAGATACCTACTGACCTCACGACGAGAAAAGGAAAACACCATGAGCACTCCAGCCAACTTCAACGGCCAGCGTCCTGTTATTGATGCTAATGACGCAGTCATGCTCCTGATTGACCACCAGAGCGGCCTGTTCCAGACCGTCGCCGATATGCCGATGACCGAACTGCGCGCCCGCGCCGCCGCCCTGGCCAGCATCGCCACCCTCAGCAAACTGCCGGTGATCACCACCGCCTCGGTGCCGCAGGGCCCCAACGGCCCGCTGATCCCGGAAATTCACCAGAATGCGCCGCACGCGCAATACGTCGCCCGTAAAGGGGAAATCAACGCCTGGGACAACCCGGACTTTGTGGCGGCGGTCAAGGCCACCGGCCGCAAGACCCTGATCATCGCCGGCACCATCACCAGCGTCTGCATGGCCTTCCCGTCCATCAGCGCAGTGGCCGAAGGCTATAAAGTTTTCGCGGTGATCGACGCCTCCGGCACCTACTCAAAAATGGCGCAGGAAATCACCCTGGCGCGCGTGGTGCAGGCCGGCGTGGTGCCGATCGACACCGCCGGCGTGGCCTCGGAGCTGCAGGGCAGCTGGAACCGCGCCGACGCTCAGCAATGGGCCGAGGTTTACACCAAAATCTTCCCAGCCTATCAGTTGCTGATCGAGAGCTACCTCAAGGCGCAGGACGTGGTGAAAAACAACGAACTGCTGGACTCGCAGCGTTAAGATCGCGGGCATAAAAAACCCCGGCCAAGGCCGGGGCTATTAATCGTGTGCCGGTGACTTTCCCGGCTGTCATGTTATGGCGTAAGCGTCCATCCCACACTCCAACATTACGCAGCCTAAGCGCGACTTTTTCACAACAGAAAAATAGACTGAAACGCGGCGTTATTAATTCTGCGGCAATCTATTTTTCTGTTGCCAATAATCATTAATTATTGGAACGTCATCGAGGAATCGAACCCCAGTCCGCCAACGAATAATTTCGCTGCCGCTCTTCCTGCTGAGCTAATGACGTATCGAGAAAGACTCCGGGCGAACCCGGAGTTTATTCAGGCTGAGGATTTCATTGCTTAACTGCTCCGGCTTAAACCATCATCGCTGTCGTAAGAAATTGCACCTCGGCCGAAAATTATAACGCGACCACGTTGCCGGCAGAAGGCCCCTTCATGCCATTTTCGATAGTGAACTCAACCTGTTGGCCTTCGTCCAGCGTTTTGAAATCGTTGCTCTGGATAGCGGAGAAGTGTACAAACACGCTCTGTCGTTTCAGCGGTTGCCGCTTACCCGCCA
>NZ_JVEL01000160.1:0-1614 GCF_001076875.1 Serratia sp. 506_PEND | reverse complement strand
CCTATTTCACCGTCCAGCGCGGTACAGCGGGGGGACTTGCTGTTGGTCCCCTGCATGCAGCGCAGGAATGGGGTCAAAGGCTCTGTTAAGGAAAGGGGAACGGTGCCGCCGCCGTCTTCGGCTTCGGCCCAATAGAATGACACTCGAAAATAACCGCAGCATGCGCCGCAGCTGACACAGGGATTAAGGATTTCGCTCATCTTGATTGCCCACCGACTCCTCACGGCACCAACCAAAACCAACACGGAAAATGAAATTACCTCAGCCGCATTTTTCTCCGCAACAGAAATTTGAACATGTAGATAATTTGCAACAAAATCGTTTTTTTGATGCAGATCAATCCTTGATTTATTAGACGGTTAGGTAACCTTGTTTTTAGTGGGATTTTAAATTTTTACACATAAGATGTGATCTCGATGGGATCACAAATACCCGAAAGTAGGTATATTCCCCCTCGAGCGATTAACCACACAAATGGAATGGATAATGAAAAAGACAACTCTGATGGTATTGGCGACGATGATGGCGCCTATGTTGGCAAGTGCGCATCAGGCCGGTGATTTCCTGTTCCGCGCGGGCACCGCGACGGTGCGTCCAAATGCAGGTTCGGACAACGTACTGGGGTTAGGTTCGCTGGATGCGAAAAACAACACTCAGCTCGGTCTGACCTTCGGTTACATGGTGACGGACAACATCGGCGTTGAGTTGTTGGCCGCAACGCCATTCCGCCACAAGGTGACGCTGGGCGGCACTGATTTGGCGACCGTTCACCAACTGCCGCCTACGCTGATGGCGCAATACTATTTCGGCGACAAGCAGGACAAACTGCGTCCTTACCTGGGCGTTGGCGTTAACTACACCACCTTCTTCGACGAGAAGTTCAACGACTACGGCAAAAGCGCCGGGTTGAGCGACCTAGATCTGAAAGATTCCTGGGGCGTGGCGGCGCAGGCCGGCCTGGATTACAACCTGGATGAGCACTGGATGCTGAACATGTCGGTGTGGTGGATGAACATCGAAACCAAAACTCGCTTCAACGATGCGAACGGTGGGCACCACAGCTTCGATACGCGTCTGGATCCGTGGGTGTTCATGTTCGGGGCGGGTTACCGCTTCTGATGAAGGCCGCAAGCAGGGAGGCGTTGCGCCTCCCTGTGTCGGTATTATTTAACCTGCATCACGTTTTCAACCGATTTCACGCCGGCCACGCCGCGTGTGACCTGCACCGCACGGTTGGCGTCATCGCTGGAGGTCACGAAGCCGCTCAGCTGTACGCGCCCTTTAAAGGTTTCTACGCTGATCTCGCGTGACTTGATGTTTTTATCCGCCAGCAACGCCGATTTCACTTTGGTGGTGACCACGGTGTCATCGATATAACCGCCTGTTCCCTCTGATTTTGCCGTCGGCGCGCAAGCGCTCACCGCGACCGCCACAACGGCTGCCATGCACAAGGCTGAAAGGGTTTTAAACAGCTTCATAAATTACTCTCCATGCAATGTTATGGTTGAAATTCGCTACGGTTTTTCGCCGCAGCGAGCGCATTCCCCAAATCAAACGAAGAAATGCATAGCGAACAACGTTCATTGTGAGACAAGACCTGGGTTTGTTCAAATT
>NZ_JVEL01000159.1:0-4675 GCF_001076875.1 Serratia sp. 506_PEND | reverse complement strand
GGTCGCGAGTTCGAGCCTCGTTTCCCGCTCCAAATATTGGCCTGTTGAATCCCCGCGATTCGGCAGGTAAGAGAAAGGGGCTTCGGCCCCTTTTTCGTTTTCTATTCCTTTGCCGTCCGGCGAAACCTGTCTGCATCTTCCTGCATCGACTATTGTCCCTATCTCTCCTGTCGTTTTCCTGCCGTAGGATGCCCCGTTGAACAGCGAAAACAGGCACATTTGATTGGGCATCTGCCGGTGCTTTGTGGGGGATTGATGCCGACCCATCGTGCGCTGGAAAACCTGACGTCAGTCTCCAGCTTTGCAGTTACGTTGGCCGTTCAGGGCGGCGGAGATTGCGCGATGTCTCCCATGATGATGTTTTGCATGATATCCCATCATCATAAGCGGGTGAAAAGCCGGAGAGAGGTGCGTAAGCGATTCATGTCGAGAAAAAAGATCCGATTTGCCCGTGAATCCTCGAGCCGATGCATATAAAATCAACATTCCGCTTGCCTTTCCGTTGGCATTGTGAACAGTGCGCCCACAAAATAAGCAGTTGAAAGCGTTAGAGAACTTTTTGCTATTTCGGGGGGTTGCCAAGGTGGGGGGTTTAGTCCATAATGCAGTCCATCGATTCGGCGGTAACGAAATAAATTACTTAAGAATCAGATGATTAAGATATGCGATTTCAACATCGCAGTTAAAAAGAACAAAACGAAGTGGGTGAATCACCGGCTTTGGCCTGAAAAGGCAAACAGAATAAAGGCGCGTTAACAAAGCGGTTATGTAGCGGATTGCAAATCCGTCCAGTCCGGTTCGACTCCGGAACGCGCCTCCAACTTTCCCGAGCCCGGGTGGTGAAATCGGTAGACACAAGGGATTTAAAATCCCTCGGCTTATGGCTGTGCGGGTTCAAGTCCCGCCCCGGGTACCAGGGAACGAAAATACCGAATAATCAAAGCAATAAGTAGTAATGTCGTAGACCGCCGAGAGGCGGTTTTTTTGTTTCTGTCATTCGCATTACACCTGCATTCTTCCCTGTCTTGTCATGTCTTATACCCATGGATTGTCATCCTGCTTGCAGGGAGCCCCGCAGGGCTCCGAAGTACAACTCATAAGAAACCGAACGCCGCAGCGAGGATCCAGCCGAAGACGCAGGAGACGCTGACGCCGATCAGGCCGGGCAGAATAAAGCTGTGGTTGATCACGAAGCGGCCGATGCGGGTGGTGCCGGAGCGATCGAACTGGATTGCCGCCAGATCGCTGGGGTAGGTTGGCAGAATGTAATAACCGTAACAGGCCGGCGCCGAAGCGACGATATAGGCAGGGTTAACCCCGATCGCCAGCGCCACCGGCACCAGCGCCGCCAGTGCGGCGGCCTGCGAGTTGACGAATTTCGACACCAGCAGCAGGATCAGCGCATAGGCCCAAGGGTACTCTTTCACCAACACACCCAGTGTGGCCTCGATCTGCGCCAGGTGCGCGCCGAACATGGTTTCCGCCATCCAGGCAACACCATACACCGCCACGATGGCGATCATGCCGGAACGGAATACCTCGTTTTTAGAGATAGACGCCGGGTTGGTGCGGGTGATGATAACGATCAACGCCCCGGCCATCAGCATGCACATCTGGATCACCAGAACCATGGAAAGTGGCTTGCCGCCGAAGCTGGGCCGCAGGCCGGAAAAGGCTCCCAGCACCGCCACCAGGGCGATGGTGGCGAGGAAAATCCACATGGCGATCCAGTTGCTGCGCGGCAATACCCGGTCCAGCAGGGTAGCGGCGTCGCCGTAGACGTAGCGATGGTTTTCCGGCACCGAGATGAACTTCTGGAACTCCGGGTCTTTGTCCAGGTCTTTGCCGCGGAACCAGCTGAAGATGCCGATCGCCAGAATGCCGCACAGCGTCGAAGGGATGGTGATAGACAGCAGATCGAGGAATTCCAGATGGCGGCCATTGAAGGTGTAGCTGCTGAGCATCGCCACCAGTGACACCACCGCCACCGACACCGGGCTGGCGATAATGCCCATCTGCGCGCCGATCGAACTGGCCGCCATCGGCCGTTCCGGGCGGATATTGTTTTTGATCGCCACGTCATAGATGATCGGCAAGATGGTGTACACCACATGGCCGGTGCCGCACAGGATAGTGAGAATGCAGGTGACGAAGGGGGCGATGATCGAGACATAACGCGGGTTGCGCCGCAGCATTCGCTCGGCGATCTGCAGCATGACGTCCAACCCGCCTGAAGCCTGCAGGGTGGCGGAGGCCGCCACCACCGCGATGATCACCAGCATCACGTCTACCGGCGGTTTGCCGGGCTGCAGGTGAAAGCCAAACACCAGGATCATCAAACCGATGCCGCCCAGTAACCCCAGCGCAATGCCGCCCTTACGCGCCCCATACAGCAGGCATGCCAATATAACCGCTAATTGCAGAAAGAAATCCATGATAGATACGCCTTAATAATGTTGAACTTAACTGCGTTCAGTTTCCGGCGGTGTTTACAGTAGAAAGTTGTTTTAAATCTAAAGGCGCTAAAAAATTGTGGTTATTAGCTCTAAAGAGTGATGACGGTCACGTTCAGAGAATCTGAAGAGCAGGCGGCTGACGACATCAGCACGAAAAAGCAAGTTAAGAGGTCAGACCTCTCCTATATAACCGGTTTACCACCAGAGGAGAGAGCAATGGACCCGACAAAAATGACCGGGCTGGCGTTATTACAGGCTGCGATGGCTGGCAAGATCCCACCGGCCTCGATCGCTGAAACCGTGCCCATGAAACCGGTCGCGGTGGAAGAGGGGTATATCCGCATCGCGGCGCGGGCCGACGGGCGCCATCTGAATCCACTGGGGGGCGTACATGGCGGTTTCGCCGCCACGGTTTTGGACTCGGTGACCGGTTGCGCGGTGCACAGTACGCTGGGCGCGGGGATTGGCTATGGCACCGTCGATCTGCAGGTTAAAATGTTGCGCCCTGTGCCGAAGGAAACTGATCTGATCGCCGAGGGGCGTCTGGTCTATGCGGCGAAGAACGTCGCTTTCGCTGAAGGCACGCTCAAAACGGCGGAAGGGAAGCTGCTGGCTTCAGCAACCGCCACTTGTTTTATTATTCGCCCCGCCGAACAAGCACCGCAATAACCTGCTCTTTATCGGGCTTCGGGCTATCAACCCGGAGCCTGATGCATTTATCTTTGGCTGCATACCTTGCTGCGCTACGATGGCAGGCGCGATACGCCATTGTGGTCTAGTATTCTTGGGTGAAAATTTATCGGGGTGATTATGCAGCCGTATAAAGAGGTTGAGTTTGATCATGAGCTTTGTCTGGCGATCGGCAAAGCCGTATTAGACGTGGTGGCGCAGGGGGAAGAAACCAGCGCTCCGGCGGTGATGAACGCGATTGAGCGGTCGGTGGAGCAAGGGCTGGATGATGACGAAACCGCCATCGCCGACGACGCCCTGGATTTGATGGCTCGTCTCATCCACGGCTTCAGATTCATTAATCTCGTGGGTGAAGAGGATACTTCCCATGCATTGGTTGAATTTCAAGCGCTACAAGAGTGACGTTGCCAAACAGGCTGTGCCGCCGCATTTGAATGCGGCTGAGTTTGCGCGGCATTACGCTGACAAGCCGCAAGCCGATACGGAAGAGTACCTTTCGTTGAGCGGGGAGATGTGCTGGGATGCGGTGGTGCTTTGCGCTCATCGTTCAGGCGCGTTCAGCAAGGCGAAATACAAGCAGCTGTGGCTGACGGTGTTCGATAAGCAATACAAACATTTCGTCAGCCCTGATGATACCGAGATCCGCACCATGGCGGATATGCTGCGCGCGCCGCAGGGATGTTTTATCGGTATATTTTCCCTGCGCGACGCGGCGGCGCCCCGTTTGCTGCATGCCATGATCGGCACCGGCGCGGGATTTGCCGCGGGCAATAAAAATCTTTGCATCGGCGTGGGGGGCGCGGTCGGTTGGGAAAATCTCAATCTGGCGCGCGATCTGCGCTGGCAGCCGGAAGGCGGTTTTTTACGCCAGGGCGACAACGAAGTGCTGCGCATTTTTTATCGGCCTTTCCCCGCCTGAACCACCGGTCCGCAGGCTTTTTAGGATAAAAAACCGCCGCCCGGCGGTTTTTTTGCTTACTTAAACCCGCCGTTGCGCATGAACTCAAGACCGGCGGTGGTGATCCGCGTTTGGTGCGGATCGATATCATAGTTGTTCTCGTCGATGTCGCTCATCACGTAGGCTTGTATCAGCCCCTTGGTTTTGAGATAGGCGAAGGGATCGGCGAAGGCGTGCGGGCTGGTGGCGTCCTGCTTCCACAGTTCGTAGGTTTTTTCATCCAGCGTGCCGGGGTGATTGGCGGCCAGCCGGGTCAGGATCTGATTGTAGAACTCATAGTCGGTCATGATGCAGTCCTCTTTATCGCGAGCGACAGTCTCGGAAAATAGCGTAACGTCTATCAATCATAGCCGAAGTTTTCCACCGCCTGCGGCGGCGTCGGGTTAGCCGCGTTGGCTTTCAATCCAGTGAAACAGACGTGAAATGCTGCAGGTGATATCGCCAATGTTGAAGAGCGCGCCGAGCCACAGGGCCAGCATCACCAGGATGCCGATGATGATGGGAAAGTCCATTTTGCTCATGATTATGTTCTTCATCAATAAAGAGTGTGCGGCAAAGCGTACCACCAATC
>NZ_JVEL01000158.1:0-213 GCF_001076875.1 Serratia sp. 506_PEND | reverse complement strand
TCCGAGTCCGGGCACCACTTTCACTTCTATGTACGTCTCCCAAATTCCACAAAATTCAAGTATAATCACGGTCATACATCACTTTCGAACATTCCGAACTCCACTGACCTCAACTCGACTCTACCTTAATCAAGTCGCACTTGGGGGCTTTTCAGGGGGCTTATTGTGTTCAATGAAAATTGAGGCCCCCATATGGCACTGACAGCCCGGCAG
>NZ_JVEL01000157.1:0-639 GCF_001076875.1 Serratia sp. 506_PEND | reverse complement strand
ATTACTCGCTTATTTGCGTACGCGTGAGTCTTTTTTTAAATTCTTGCAACGCGCATACGCTATTATTATTCCTGATGTCACAGTGAAACGAGAAATAAACCCTCATCAACTTCAACGGCAGCAGTTTCAGCGATCCATAGTCAACTTTATATCCAACATTGCCAGGCACCCACCGATAAATCCCTCCGCCGTTTGCATCTCTTTACGTATCGTACCGTCTGAACACTTTCTTTTCAGGGCAATCTTGCGCAAGGATATGCCATAAACATGGTGGGCAATGATGAGATCGAACTCTTCGGGTTTGTATTTCTTCAATCTGCCCACGCAACCGTCGATCACCAGGCCATCATCATCGCAACAGGAACGCTCGCCTTTCGATTTATAGGACAACAGCCCTCTGAACCCGGCAGCAATGGGGGAATAATCGATGCCACTGTTATCCCTGGCCCATACGCCCCACCGCTCCAACACTTCATTCATATCTCTCATGCTTCCACCTCCTTTGGGCGTTTGCCACATCGCCAGGGCTCCATGTCGTTGACCGACGTCGGCGAGCCGCTCTTCTGCTCGGCGTGCGCCAACACGCAACAACCGCTCCGCCCGGCGTGCTCGCCGAGGGTATTACATCAAATACTGTAT
>NZ_JVEL01000156.1:0-878 GCF_001076875.1 Serratia sp. 506_PEND | reverse complement strand
AACAGGGCGGGTTCGCCGGCGGCCATACGCTGGCCTCGCTCTGGTCACAAACTAATCGTAGTTGAAGGCGTTGGTTTTTTTAAGCGATGGCTGTGATAGATGAAAGTTTGCACGCAGGCGAAGAAAGGGCGAAAAAAAGGCCCGTAACGGGCCTGTTGTCGAGCGGCGCGTTCGCCGCTTATTTGCGTCCCAGCAAGAAGCCGAAAACGATGCCGACCGCCGCCGCAACGGCTACGCCGGCCAGCGGGTTGGCTTCCACCTGGGTTCTTACGCTATCCGCCGCGTCTCGGGCGGCATAGCTGGCCTGGGAGGCGTATTTGCGCGCCGCGCCGCGCACCTGATGCTCCGGAGAATCAACGGCTTTGCCGAACGCTTCCTGTACCGCGCCTGCGGCTTCATTGGCTTTGTCTTCCGCTTTTCCAAACATGCTGCTCTCCTGTTCCTTGTGGGTTAACGAACCCTAAGCCTAGCAGGTGAATGGCATTTTTTGCAGCATTCTGTGCGTTATAAGATCAATCTGAGCAAAGAAAAGTCTTTCCATACGCGCGGCGTCGGCTTCACCCGCGCGTTTTTTTATGTTCTATTGGCTAGCGGTTTAACCGAGAATCTTTACCCTTTGACCGATTCGTTGAGTTGAAAGGACTCCCCATGTCAGTACTGCGTATTCTGGCGCTGCTCGCTGCGACCGCCGCCGCGTTGCCCGCCCTGGCCAAGCCGGCGGCTCACGGCACGGCGGTCGAGAACGGCATTCGTTGGCAATCTTGTCTCAACAGCGGTTTTCAGCGCTGGTTCGATGAGGCGCCGCCGCCGGGGCTGCGCTGCGGTTACCTCGAGGTGCCGTTAGCCTACGCCACGCCGCCCGCCCATGCGGCGCAGGC
>NZ_JVEL01000155.1:0-2916 GCF_001076875.1 Serratia sp. 506_PEND | reverse complement strand
CGGATATTGCTCAAATAATAAGTAATAAATTTTCTTCTGCAATCAGCCGTGGAGCTGAAGTCAGGGTTCCAAGATTTGAAAATTTAAATTTATATCACTGCTATTTTAACCCACAAGATGACTGTTTTAATTTAAAATGCACTGACCTCGACAGAAAAATAGAACATAAAAACCCTTTTAATCAAGATGCTTTAACTTTTCCCGTTAAACGGTACAAAGATATTAGCAATCAATCAAGCAAGAAACAATATCACATTGTAATGATTGAAAACAGGTTAGTGCCTGAATTAGTGAAAAATATATCAAAAACACAAAAAGAAATGAGCGAGCTATGTTTGAATCTTATTTATGGCTTAAGATATGAAGACGGTGCTTTTGAAAAAGATTTCGGTAACATAACCCTAGTTATAAATGAAAAATTTGAAAAAATATTGAATTCAAATCTTCAAAAAGCTAGGAAGTTATATAAAGATAAACAAGAAATCCTTAGTTTACTTATGATCGAAACTATGTGATTTCAAACCCTTGAACTATCATTTTAATATATTCTGATAGTTCAAGGGCATTGATTACGATGTTAAACTATTTATGGCAAATTAAACACGCACTCCCACCTTCATCCTCTCCGTATATATCATCAATATCCTCTGGAGTCTTACTCACAGGTCTTAGTACGTTGACAGGAATACTTCTCCTCATTCTCTCCCTACGAGCTTCATATTCCTTTCTAATTTGTTGCATTCTATCTGGTTGCTCTAATTGTGCTAAAGATTCACCTTTAGACCATGTAAAAGGCGAACCGTGCTCGAGAGAGTCTTTTTCAAGAGCCTTCGCAGCTTCAAATGCTTTAGGATGCTTGTCTTTCAGCCTAACCCATTCTATTTTTTGTTGGAAAAAGCAAAAAGTACACCCACTACGCGAACGCCATTCATAATATTTTGGATAACCGAGTCCTGATGATTCTAGAATATCAATAACACCTGGTTTATCTATTCCAGATTCGCGGAAAGGAAGCTTTATATGTAGATTTGAAGATTTTGAGGTATAGCCCTCTCGATATTCTTCATCAGCCCGTATCGCAACATATGATGTCACATCATCCCCCGCAGCTAACCAAGGTCTAATCCATTCTTCAAATGGCAACAGTTTCAGTTGCCTGGTGCACCATCGAGTTTGGGGACTAGGTAGAAAATGGTTGTATTGTTTCAGCCAAAATCTAAAATCTCGACGCGGGTTTAGACGAATAATTGGTTTGCCTAAATAGCCTTCAAGTCGCCCGAGAAATTCATATACCTCAGGTAGTTCTTCACCGGTATCAGTAAAAAAATAATCTATATCGAGATGGGGATAGGCATCACGCATATACACTGCCAGCGCAGCGCTATCCTTACCTCCTGACAATCCTAAAACATGTCGTTCAGCCATCTACTCCTCCTTTTCACTAACAACAAGCTCCATCCCTACCTTGGCAATAATAGCCAAGGCAACTTCAGTATCTAGATCTTGGTTTTGCAATATTGAAACAATCTCTTTAAATTTTGATTGTATTGTATCCTGATGATGCTCCGGAATCGCGAAGGAGCGAGAAACGGTTACAGTTTCAGAGCCGGTTCCCAGAACCAATGCAATTGCTTCACTATGTGATGCTCTTCCCTGGACAGATGCAAACGCTTCTGCCTCTCGCAAACGACGGGCTAATTTACTTAGCTCTAAAATCGCAGCATCAATGTGACGGTCAACCCACCCTTTAGGCGGAGTTTCAACAGCAAAACTCACCAAACCTTCGATAGATGCTAAATCATTATCAAAATTGGCTAAACGTCCGGCAAAGGCATCTAGTCGTATATCCCCTAAAATTCCAGATACAGCACTAGCTCTAACCTTTAGAGACTGGATATCATTAGGGTTTACATCTAACGCCAAGAAAAGCTTATCTTTTACTTTTGATAATTCTTTTTCATAGGCAAAGAATAGTTCTTCAATTATTGGTTTTAAAGTTTCTATATAATTCTTTCCATCCGAAACCTTGAGTAAGGTTATCAAATCAACAAAGAGCACCTTGTGTGGATCATTAGCTTTCAAAAGCATATCGCGAACAGATTTTGTAACATGGCTAATTTTTTGCGTTTTCCTGGTCCAATCAGGTAAGTCATAAACCATGCCAACCAGTCCTCTCGCTGCATCAAGAGGGTCGATACTAGTCCTATTGTTACACACTTCACTCAATAGGTTTGATATACCTTCTAAAATCTCGTTTTTGTTTTTATCTAGAGCAACCCATCGCAATGAGAACCGAGCGGGTGCTTGTAAACACTCGTCAATATCCACATCTTCAAGATATGGCATAAACATCCCATCTTTATATATTGCAACTGTTGATTTATGAGCTAATACAAATGCAATTAAAATGACAGGTAATAAGCCTTGTTTAAGGCCGAAAGGAGGTAATGACCAAAGCTCATAGAGCTTATCTATCGAAATTTTGCTATCTACATCTGTGAGTAATGCTTGAGTAGCATCCCATAACCCATTTAAATTACTAGCCGAGTTTTTTTCCGGAGAAAGAAATGATAATTCTCCATCTTTGGTTTTACGGTGCAAACCAGTTTTATTTAAGAGAGTCTCATAAAGACCCCTTTCAGCCGGATACCCAGAGAATCCAACAAACTCTTCTTTCTCGCATCGAATCATTGCATGTAATAACAAACGTCGAGCTTTAACACTGCTGCTAGAAAGGTTATCTCTATTAACTAACTCACTGTAAATATGAGGTGAGAAGTTGTATATATTGTCTGCGAAGTCAGAGGCTAGTGTAGCAACTTTTTTACCTTTAATTGGTTTGTCATTTTTTCCATCATACCAAGATGCTTGCATTAAAGCACTCTGGAGCTGATATTCAAGATCTGCACTTGTTGC
>NZ_JVEL01000154.1:0-3238 GCF_001076875.1 Serratia sp. 506_PEND | reverse complement strand
CCGACTCCGGCGGTTTCCAGGTGTTCAGCCTGGGGGCGATGCGCAAGATCAAAGAGGAAGGCGTGTACTTCCGCAACCCGATCAACGGCGACAAGGTGTTCCTGAGCCCGGAAAAATCGATGGAAATCCAGTATGACCTGGGTTCCGACATCGTGATGATTTTCGATGAATGCACGCCGTACCCGGCCGACTGGGACTACGCCAAGCGTTCGATGGAAATGTCGCTGCGTTGGGCGCAGCGCAGCCGCCAGCGTTTCGACGAGCTGGAAAATAAAAATGCGCTGTTCGGCATCATTCAGGGCGGCGTTTACGAAGATTTACGTGATGTTTCCGTCAAAGGGCTGGTGGATATCGGCTTTGACGGGTACGCTGTGGGCGGCTTGGCTGTAGGCGAGCCGAAAGAGGATATGCATCGCATTCTTGAACACGTTTGCCCGCAAATTCCGGAAGATAAGCCACGCTATTTGATGGGCGTCGGCAAGCCGGAAGATTTGGTGGAAGGCGTGCGTCGCGGCATCGACATGTTCGACTGCGTCATGCCGACCCGCAACGCCCGCAACGGCCATTTGTTCGTGACTGACGGTGTGGTAAAAATCCGTAATGCCAAGCACAAGGATGATACTTCTCCGCTGGATAAGGACTGTGATTGCTACACGTGTCGCCATTACAGCCGCGCCTACTTGCACCATCTCGACCGTTGCAACGAAATATTGGGTGCTCGACTGAACACAATTCATAACCTGCGTCACTACCAGCGCCTGATGGCGGGTTTACGCCAGGCTATCGAAGAGGGTAAATTAGAGCAGTTTGTTGCGGATTTCTATGGTCGGATCGGCAAGCCGATTCCGCCTTTAAACGCTTGATCTAATAATTGATAACTTAATGAGGGAATTTCAATGAGCTTTTTCATTTCTGACGCCGTCGCATCCGCAGGGGCTCCGGCTCAGGGAAGCCCGTACTCTCTGATCATTATGCTGGTGGTGTTCGGCCTGATCTTCTACTTCATGATCCTGCGCCCACAGCAGAAGCGCGCGAAAGATCACAAGAAGCTGATGGACTCCATCGGTAAAGGCGACGAAGTGCTGACCACCGGCGGCCTGATCGGTCGCGTGACCAAAGTGGCCGACACCGGCATCATCGCCATCGCGCTGAACGACACCACGGAAGTGATGATCAAGCGTGACTTCGTGGCGGCCGTTCTGCCGAAAGGTACCATGAAGGCCCTGTAATCTTTTTTCCCGAAGGGAATTGCCGTGCTAAACCGTTATCCTTTGTGGAAGTATCTGATGTTGATCGTCGTGATCCTCGTCGGTCTGCTTTATGCGCTTCCCAACATCTACGGTGAGGATCCGGCCGTACAAATCACTGGCGCGCGCGGCGTCGCCGCCAGTGAAACTACGCTGGACCAGGTCCGTACCGTATTAGAAAAAGACAACATCGCGAGCAAGTCGATTGCGCTGGAAAATGGCGCCATCCTGGCTCGCTTTAAAGATCCTGACGTTCAGCTGCGCGCCCGCGAAGCGCTGGTGACTGAGCTGGGTGACAAATTCGTCGTGGCGCTGAACCTGGCGCCGGCCACGCCGACCTGGCTGGCCATGCTGGGCGCAGAGCCGATGAAACTCGGCCTGGACCTGCGCGGCGGCGTACACTTCCTGATGGAAGTGGACATGGACACCGCGTTGAGCAAGCTGCAGGAACAGACCATGGATACCCTGCGCAGCGAGCTGCGCGAGAAGGGCATTCCTTACGCGTCTATCCGCAAGCTGGACAACAACGGCGTGGAAGTTCGCTTCCGCGACGATGCGGCTCGCGATCAGGCCATCAGCTACATCGGTCCGCGTCAACGCGATCTGGTGCTGTCCGCCAACGGCGCCAACACCATGAAAGCCAACCTGACGGACGCCCGTCTGAGTGAAGCGCGCGAATACGCCGTCCAGCAGAACATCACCATCCTGCGTAACCGCGTCAACCAGCTCGGCGTCGCCGAACCGCTGGTGCAGCGCCAGGGCGCCGACCGCATCGTGGTTGAGCTGCCGGGCATTCAGGACACCGCGCGCGCCAAAGAAATTCTGGGCGCCACCGCGACCCTGGAGTTCCGTCTGGTGAACACCAATGCGGACGCCACTGCGGCGGCCAACGGCCGCGTGCCGGGCGACTCCGAGGTGAAATACACCCGTGACGGCCAGCCGATCGTGCTGTACAAGCGCGTGATCCTGACCGGTGACCACATCACCGACTCCACCTCGAGCACCGACGAATACAACCAGCCGCAGGTTAACATCTCGCTGGACAGCGCCGGCGGCACGTCCATGTCCAACTTCACCAAGGATAACATCGGCAAGCCGATGGCGACCCTGTTCGTGGAGTATAAGGACAGCGGCAAGAAAGACGCTAACGGCCGTGCGGTGCTGGTGAAACAGGAAGAAGTGATCAACGTGGCGAACATTCAGTCGCGTCTGGGCAACAGCTTCCGCATCACCGGCATCGGCAACCCGAACGAAGCGCGTCAGCTTTCGCTGCTGCTGCGTGCGGGTGCGCTGATCGCGCCGATTCAGATCGTCGAAGAGCGCACCATCGGTCCAACCCTGGGTCAGCAGAACATCACCCAAGGTCTGGAAGCCTGTCTGTGGGGCCTGGTGGCGTCCATCGTCTTCATGGTGGTCTGGTACCGTAAGTTCGGCGTGATCGCCACCACGGCGCTGGTCGCCAACCTGGTGCTGATCGTCGGCGTGATGTCCCTGTTGCCGGGGGCGACGCTGACCATGCCGGGTATCGCCGGGATCGTGTTGACGCTGGCGGTGGCGGTTGACGCCAACGTACTGATTAACGAACGTATCAAGGAAGAGCTGAAGAACGGCCGGTCCGTTCAGCAGGCGATCCATGAGGGCTATAAAGGCGCGTTCTCCAGTATCGTCGATGCCAACATCACCACCCTGATCACCGCGGTCATCCTGTACGCAGTGGGCACCGGTTCGATCAAAGGCTTTGCGATCACCACCGCTATCGGTGTGGCGACGTCCATGTTCACCGCGATTGTCGGTACCCGTGCCATCGTCAACCTGCTTTACGGCGGCAAACGCATTAACAAGCTGTCTATCTGAGGAGTGCGTTGTGGCACAGGATTATACTGTTGAGCAACTCAACTACGGCCGTAAAGTCTACGACTTTATGCGCTGGGACTATTTGGCCTTCGGCATCTCGTTGCTGCTGTTGGTCGCGTCGATCGTCACCATGTCGG
>NZ_JVEL01000153.1:0-3589 GCF_001076875.1 Serratia sp. 506_PEND | reverse complement strand
CGAGGATGTGTCTTTCTGAGAAGGTGGTGTTTTTCGCTAGCAAGCTTGCTTGGTTGGAAAAATATAAGAGTCAACTCAAACGGATATCTGTAGATGCGTATTACTACGTTTCTGAAATCAGCTCACCAGAGGATATAAAGGCGGTATTAGACATTCGGGCAAAAGGATTTGACTTTGATATGCCCCTAACAAGTGTTTTCGCGGATAATATTCACAAGTCTGATGCGGTTGAGGAGGGGGGATCGAACTCTGCTTGATCTCAGCTTAGCCAAATTGGAGCATGGTATCGGTCATGGTACTTTATGGTACAGAATTAATAAATCGCTGATTTTTATTGGTTTTTATGGATTGTAATAATTGAGTGGGAATAAACCTATTGTGATCCATTAGGTTTTGCTAAAAAAGCCAGCTTAGTTATTTCTATAGCTGGCCTTTTAATAGTCTGCCGGTTAATAATGGCCATGTTTTTTATATTTAATAGTGATGATAATATGCGATTTTTGATTCTTCTTTTTAAAGGTTTATGAAAATGAGGTAACTATGAAAGACGCGTTAATGTTTCATCTTTCCCTTACTATAGGGAGAACTGATGAAGATAATTGGGAAGTTTTTGAACTAGATGACATTTTTTTCTGGGAAAGTAATTTAAGTTTAATAAAATCAAAGTGCTACTATCATGATGGTTGTTCAATTGATGTATGTGTGAGTTGGGATTTTCTAATCGAAAGGCTAAAAGAAAGTTATAAAAAAACTAAAGATGCTTATTCTAAAATACCAACTGATTATTCCAGTTTTGTTAATCCTAAAGTAAAAATACCGGTATCAGTTGAGATAAAAGAAGAGAACAAACATAGCCATTATATGTCTTATGCTAGATTTTTTGTTGAACACTATTGCTATGAATTGTTTATTTTGATGAATTTGTCTAGACCTGGAGTATGTGATTTTTTCAATTTATCTATTAATGATGAAAGAGTGATGTTGTCATCATATAGTTTTCAAAATGCATGGTTAGATTCTTTTAATGGTCACTTTCCTAGGATAAAAGAAATCCCTCTAAGCAGTGTGATTTCTTGGTATGAAGGGATAAATATTGGCTATAAACAAAAAGCCAGTCTGCCAATCGAGAAAACATTATTTTCTTTGATTCATTTCTGTCATTCTGATGATGATGTTAATGACATTATGTGGATATTTCATGCATTAGAATCCCTATTTAGTACAAGGATTGGTGAAGGCTTTAGTAATTTGATAGATAGGGTGTCTTTTTTGTTGAAATTAAATGAAAAAGAAAACTCTATCTTAAGAAAGAATTTTAGATTGTTATATAATTTGAGAAGCTCTTTAATTCATGGAGGGTACGAAATATATCACCCTATGCGTTATGACTTGATGGATTACTCTCTAAGTGATCAGTTTGGTGATATTTATAAAAATTTACAATTTGGAATTTCCGTGATTATATCCTGCCTACAAGTCCTGATCTCTAATAATTGGTATGGAATAGATGTTGAAGAAAAAATAAAGGGGAAACCAAGCCCATAACCTTAAATTTTATTTTTTTACCTATATTCTGGATAATATCATATATTTAATTGCTTAATTTATCCCCCCCACTGGGTCAGCAGCGCATGCAGCCTGGCCGGTTCCAGCGGCTTGCGCAGCACCAGATAGCCTTCCTGCTCGGCCTCTTGCAATATTTGCGAATTGAACTCGCCGCTGACCATCGCGCCGCTTACGTCCGGCAGGCGTTCGAACAGCGCTTTCAGGATGTCGAAACCGCTCTCGCCGGAACGCAGGCGCTGGTCGCACAGCACGGCGAACGGCGTAAAACCGTCGTCGACGATGGCGAAGGCTTCCTCGGCGGAGGCTGCGCAGCGCACGGTGATGCCCCAGGTGCTCATCAGGCTCTCCCAGGCGGAGGTCACCAAGGGATCATCGTCCACCACCAGGCAGGCGCCGCGCAGTGGCGCATAGCGGGTAGGCGTGGCGGTGTTGTCGTAGGCGGCCGCGGTTTCCGGCGCTTTGTCTTCGCCGATGTATTGCGTGAAGCGCATCCAGAAACGCGATCCTTTGCCTTCGACGGAGTGCATGCCGTACTTCACCTTCATCAGCTTGGCGCAGCGCGCCACCACCGCCAGCCCCAGCCCGTGGCCGGCGCTGTCGATTTTCCACGCCAGCTCGGGGCGGTAGTAAGGGGAGAAGATTTTGCTTTTCTCTTCGTCGGCGATGCCCACGCCGGTGTCCCACACTTCCACCAGGCACTCGGCGCCGCGCGGGCGGATGGCGATCAGCACGCCGCCCCGTTGCGTGTAGCGCAGGGCGTTCTGGATCAGGTTGATCAGCGATTGCCGCACCAGCAGCGGATCGCCCATCACGCTGATACGCCGTCTGGGGCGCCAGGTGCGCAGCGTCAGGGCGCGGCTGTTGGCCTCTTCGCGGAACAGGGTGACCACCGAGTCGAGCAGGGCGCCGATATCCACATGGGTGGCGGCGGTGCGCACGTTGCCGGATTCGATTTTGCTGAGATCGAGCAGCGAATTGAACATCAAATGCACCGAACGCACGCTCTGCTGCAGATCCAGCAGCTGCGGCGTCAGGCTGTCGTCGCGGTTTTTGTGGATGATGGCCTCGATCAGAAAGCCCATGGCGTGCACCGGCTGGCGCAGATCGTGGCTGGCGGTGGTCAGGAACTGGTTCTTGTCCAACAGCGCCTGTTCCGCCTCTTCTTTAGCCTGGCGGAACTGCTCCGCCAGGCGCGAGCTTTGCTCTTCGAGCAGCGCCTGCTGAATAAAGAACGCATGCGAGGTTAATGCGTGGCGGTAAATGGCGAAGCCGTACAACAAGTTCAGCATCAGCACGATGAACATCACGTCTTCCAGCCGCCAGATGATGCCGAGGTTCAGCAGCCCCCAGGAGGCGAAGAAAAAGCGGGTAAAGGTGCTGATGACGGGCGTCAGGTGCGTTGCGTTGGCGGCGACAATCGCGGCGATGCTGATATTGAGCAGCAGGAAAAAGTCAAAGTTATGGGTCTGCGGCGTAATTAAATAGAGTGATGAGATCCCCAACCCGTGAATAAAGGCCACCTTATTAATACGCGGCAGCCAGCGGCGCAGCACGGCGTCTTCATCATTCTCTTTGGCTTCGCGCTGGTAGCGCCGATGCCCTATTCGGATCGCCACGGCGCATAGCAGGTAAACGATGATCCAGGTAATGGTTGGGCCGAGCTTGTCGCCCAGCAAATAAATCCAGATGGCGAACGGGATGCCGACGAAAGGCACGGCGGTGAAGCTGAACACCAGCCGCATGAAGGTGTTGTCCAGCAGGCGGATCTGCGCGCGCGGGGAGATGCCATCATTTTGTAAATGCTGGAAAAACCTCATGACGACGGATCCCGTTTGCCGTGCAACAGCGTGATGGCTTCCACCCGGCTGTTGACGCCGATCTTTTTCAATATATTGCTGATATGTTCTTTGACGGTGGGTTCGGAAATAGACAGTTGCGTCGCAATTCTTTTATTTGGCAGGCCGCGCAGCATCATAGTTAATACGTCGATTTGCCTCGGCGTTAAATTGAATTTATTTAAGTG
>NZ_JVEL01000152.1:0-257 GCF_001076875.1 Serratia sp. 506_PEND | reverse complement strand
GGGATGGGAACAAAACTCTGGGACTGCTCAAACATATAATAAGAAGTTTATAGAGAGTGAATCTCATAAAATAATGATAGAGATGAGCGAGGCATTTTTTTATGGTTTAGGAGAGAATAACGATGGCAGATAATCACTTTATTGCAAGTTTCCAAAATGAAGTAATGTATGCAAAAGATAAAAGCTATAATTTTAATATTTATAATGATAATTGGACTATAGGCAAGCAAATTATTTTTAATTTTGAAAAGGTTGAC
>NZ_JVEL01000151.1:0-3013 GCF_001076875.1 Serratia sp. 506_PEND | reverse complement strand
ATACCTTCACCACCAATCTGGCGAGCCATAACCAGGCGGTGCGCGTGTACCGTCAGGCGTTAAAGGAAAAGAATGAAAAGTAAATTCGTTGTAATTGAAGGGCTGGAAGGCGCGGGCAAAACCACCGCGCGCGATACGGTGGTCAATGTGCTGCGTGAACATGGCATCAACGATATCGTCTTCACCCGTGAGCCCGGCGGCACGCCGCTGGCGGAGAAGCTGCGCGATCTGTTCAAGCGCGGCATCGACGGCGAATTGCCGACCATCAAGGCCGAAGTCTTGATGCTGTACGCTGCGCGCGTGCAGCTGGTGGAAACCGTGATCAAACCCGCCCTGGCGCGCGGCGCCTGGGTGGTGGGCGATCGCCACGATCTCTCTTCACAGGCTTACCAGGGCGGCGGCCGCGGTGTGGATCCGCAGCTGATGACCTCGCTGCGCGACACCGTGCTGGGGGATTTCCGCCCGGATTTGACGGTCTATCTCGATCTGCCGCCGCTGGTCGGCCTGCAACGCGCGCAGGCGCGCGGCCAGCTGGATCGCATCGAACAGGAGGCGCTGCCGTTCTTTGAACGCACCCGCGCTCGCTATCTCGAGCTGGCGGCGCAGGATGAAACCATCGTCACCGTCGACGCCGCCCAGCCGCTGGAGCAGGTGACCGCGGCGATCCGCGACTGCGTCGGCCACTGGCTGCGGCAGCAGGAAGGCGCATAATGAACTGGTACCCGTGGCTGAACGGCCCTTATCGCCAGCTGATTGGGCAGTACGCTGAGGGCCGTGGCCATCATGCGCTGCTGCTGCACGCGGCGGCGGGCAATGGTGACGATGCGCTGGCCTACGGCTTGAGCCGCTGGTTGATCTGCCAACAGCGCAACGGCGAAAAAAGCTGCGGCGAGTGTCACAGCTGCCGGCTGATGCTGGCGGGCAACCACCCGGATTATCATGTGCTGGCGCCGGAAAAGGGCAAGAGCAGCCTGGGTATCGAACCGATTCGCCAGGTGATTGAAACGCTGTACGCTCACGCTCAACAGGGCGGCGCCAAGGTGATTTGGCTGCCGCAGGCGGAACAGCTGACCGAGGCGGCGGCCAACGCGCTGTTGAAAACGCTGGAAGAGCCGCCGGAGAAAACCTATTTTCTGCTGGGTTGCCGTGAGCCGTCGCGGCTGATGGCGACGTTGCGCAGCCGCTGCCTGTACTGGCATTTGGCCAGCCCGGATGAACAACTCAGCCTGCAGTGGCTGAGCCGGCAGGCGGCCGGCTCTCAGACGGACCGCCTCACGGCGCTGCGCCTGCACGACGGCGCGCCGCTGGCCGCCGAACAGCTGTTGCAGCCGCAGCAGTGGCAGCAGCGCAGCGCGCTGTGCGCCGCCTTGAGCGCCGCGCTGCCGCAGCGCGATATGCTGTCGCTGCTGCCGGCGCTGAACCATGAAGACGTCGCCGAGCGCCTGCACTGGCTGTGCGCGCTGCTGGTGGACGCCATGAAGTGGCAGCAGGGCGCGCATCACTATGTATTGAATCAGGATCAGCAGCCGCTGGTGCATCAGTTGGCCAGCCTGCTGAGCAGCGCCTCGCTGCAACAGATCGTGCAGCAGTGGTTGAACTGCCGCCATCAGCTGCTCAGCGTGGTGGGCGTCAACCGCGAGCTGCTGCTGACCGAACAGTTACTTCGCTGGGAACAGATGCTTGGCGCCGCCGGCTATTCCCACCCTCACTCGCTGTAAAGTTAAAGAGTTAAACATTATGTTGTTAGTCGATTCTCATTGCCACCTTGACAGTCTGGATTATCAGACGCTGCACCAGAATGTGGACGACGCGCTGGCCAAGGCCAAAGCGCGCGACGTCGGCTATGTGCTGGCGGTCGCCACCACGTTGCCGGGTTACCGTTCCATGACCGAACTGATCGGCGAGCGCAACGACGTGGCCTTCTCGTGCGGGGTGCATCCGCTCAATCTGGAAGAGGGTTATGATTACGCCGAACTGCGTCGCCTGGCGGCGGCGGAGCAGGTGGTGGCGCTGGGAGAGACCGGGCTCGATTACTTCTACCAGAAAGACAACCTTGAGCTGCAGCAGGACTCTTTCCGCGAACATATCCGCATTGGCCGGGATCTGAACAAGCCGGTGATCGTCCACACCCGCGATGCGCGCGCGGACACGCTGGCGATCCTGCGTGAAGAGAATGCACAGGACTGCGGCGGCGTGCTGCACTGCTTCACCGAAGATCTGGCCACGGCCGAAGCCCTGTTGGATCTGGGCTTCTACATCTCTTTCTCCGGTATCGTCACCTTCCGCAATGCCGAACAGTTGCGCGAAGTGGCGCGTTATGTGCCGCTGGATCGCATTTTGGTGGAAACCGACTCGCCGTACCTGGCGCCGGTGCCGCATCGCGGCAAAGAAAACCAACCCGCCTATGTGCGTGATGTGGCTGAATACATGGCGGTATTGAAGGGCGTTAGCCTGGAACAACTGGCCGAAGCCACCACCGCCAACTTTTCACGCTTATTTCACCTCGATCTGTGATCTTTGACCTAGGCTATAGCTGTAGGTCATTGTCTGCGTAATTTTTTTTAAGCTCGTAATTAATCACTGAAACGGGTAAGGTTCCCTCCCGTTTCAAGGTGGTTGGCGCGCGTTTTTTGCTCTGTTTTGCCAAAAAAACGCCGATTTTTGCAAAGTTGCGCGGCTCGATCATCGAAACGTGATTGTCATCAAACATTGCGCAGGCTATTTATTTTACTCTGCGTAATAAATTCAAGGGGTGCTCAGACACCCTGAATTGCAGGGGTTTTTCTCCCCCCCTTGCAGCGCGAATCATCGCGACAAGAAGTAGCAAAGCATTATTACTCAGGAGCACACTCAACTATGTTCAAGAACGCATTTGCAAACCTGCAAAAAGTAGGTAAATCGCTCATGCTGCCGGTGTCCGTGTTGCCTATCGCAGGTATCCTGCTGGGCGTCGGCTCCGCCAACTTTAGCTGGCTACCTGCGGTAGTCTCCCACGTGATGGCGGAAGCGGGCG
>NZ_JVEL01000150.1:0-275 GCF_001076875.1 Serratia sp. 506_PEND | reverse complement strand
CACCGCTCTCATTGGGGTTCATGTCCTGCTCCCCCACCAGACTGAAGGAGACCGTGGAAGGCTGGTCGTCGTGGTTACCGACCTGGATATCCGGGTTCATCGCCACCTTCGCCATCTTGCCCATGGTGGTACATCCCGCCAGGGATAGCGTGAGTATCAACATCAGGACAACGCTTCGCATCACAGCGGCTCCAGCCCTTCGCGCACCGCGCGGTCATACGCCTGGGCGTACACCTGGCGGAACAGTTTTTCAAATCCCTGCTGGCGTGATGAGG
>NZ_JVEL01000149.1:0-626 GCF_001076875.1 Serratia sp. 506_PEND | reverse complement strand
CGATCCCCGCGTCCGTAAGTGGGTTTACAAGCAGGGGTGGTCTGCATTAAGGCCCTTGCAGGAGAGTTCTATCCCGGCAATTTTAGCCCGTGATCGAGACGTGCTAATCAGTGCAGGTACAGCAGCGGGTAAAACAGAGGCTTTCTTTCTTCCTGCCTGTTCGGCAGTTGCAGATCTCACCAATGGATTTGGCATCATCTACATCAGCCCATTGAAGGCATTGATTAACGATCAGTACCGTCGTCTTGAGAGCCTTGGAGATGCATTGGAAATGCCAGTGACGCCCTGGCACGGGGATGTACCACAAAACAAAAAGAAGAAGGCACGGACGAACCCGGCTGGCATTTTACTGATTACACCTGAGTCACTTGAGTCTTTGCTCATAAACTCAATGGGCTGGCTTAAACAGGCGTTTTCTTCAGTTGCATACATTGTTATTGATGAGTTTCACGCTTTTATTGGCTCAGAGCGTGGCGTACAGCTGCTTTCTCTGCTCAATAGAATTGACCATGTGTTAGGGCGCCAGGTAAATCCAATTCCCCGTGTTGCGTTGAGCGCCACGCTGGGGGAACTGGAGAAAGTGCCTGAACTGTTGCGCCCGGACAAACGACTCCCCTGCGTAACTG
>NZ_JVEL01000148.1:0-237 GCF_001076875.1 Serratia sp. 506_PEND | reverse complement strand
CTTGCCGCATGCGCAGCCCGCCCATTTGCGGGGAGAGCATTTGGAGAATGCCGCCGAGGGCAAGGGAAGCGCCAACTAATGAAGCTCCTCCAGTTAAACCACCAGCAGTAAAAGCTCCCATGGCACCAGCAGCGGTTCCGGCAGAATAAAGCATAGCTGCACCTACTAAAGCAATGCCCAGTACAGTTTGGAATAGACCTGCACGCTTGCTCCCAATCACGACGGGAACAAGGTGAA
>NZ_JVEL01000147.1:0-894 GCF_001076875.1 Serratia sp. 506_PEND | reverse complement strand
AGGTCACCAGTTCGATTCCGGTAGCCGGCACCATGAGTGCCAAAAACCGCCAGCCGCAAGGTTGGCGGTTTTTTGCTTTATGCGGTTCTCAACGCGGCGCGCAGGGACTAGGGCAGCCAGGCGCCAAGCACCACCCCGATAATCGCGTACTCATCAGCATTCTGCGCCGGGCAACCCGGCATGCTTCCCTTAAGCCATCGATGCCCGGCTTCCTCGACATACCTTCTAAAGATGAGCTCCGCGCTGTCACAGCGTTTCGCTATCACCTTATCGCCGGACGCGAGCTCGGTTATGCCGGCAGTAACGGGTTCGACAAGTATCAAGGCGCCTTTTGGGTAATTGGCGCCGGCAGAGCCGTTCATCGTGTTATCCCGCACCGGCAACCAGTAGGCATGAGCGCTGCATTGCACCATCGCCGGGTAATGGACGGTCGTTCCTTTGCGCAGCTGTTCATGAGACAACGGCAATGTCCACGTCAGCAGCGGCAGCGTTTTACCCAAGGCCTGCGAAGTCTTCTGCCTGACGGGGCGTTGCCCGGTTTGCTCCAGGCCGTCCAGCCAACCGATTTGCACGGCGAAATACTGTTCTATCCTTCGCGCCATGTCGCCACTGATGCCCTTTTTTCCTTTCTTGCCCGGCGGGTAGAGCAGGCGAGAGACATAGTCTGCGGCAATGTCGAGCGCCTCGGCAAGGCGCTTTTGGCCCCCGACGCCGAGGTTGTCAATGAGGATGATCAGGCGCTCTCGCCGCATCTCCTGCAGGTGCATTTTTTGCTCGTTTTTCATAAGGCCATCGTACCTAAATTTACCTGCAGGTAAATGGATTTTCGCTATTGAAAAAAAGATACCTCTGGGTATACTTGATACTGGTTATTTATACAGTATTTGATGTAAT
>NZ_JVEL01000146.1:0-504 GCF_001076875.1 Serratia sp. 506_PEND | reverse complement strand
CGGCAACACGCGGGGATCGCGCCCCACGCTCAGCGCCTGTTGTGTATCATGCATCCGATTCTTCCCGTCGTCTGAGGCGCAGCTGGCCCCGTTAGTAAAGTGTTTCCGGTAAACTGAACTGGCTGAACAGACCCGAGGCAAACGGACTGTGATCTGCATCGCTGTAAACCCGCCAGGTCATGGCACCATCATCCACGCCAAAGCGCACATCAAACGAACCGCGACTGACCTGCGTCCGGCTGGCCGCATCCAGCAGGCGGAACATCGCCCACGGTCCGGTAAAGCCCAGGCTTCGCGGTGAGCGGGTGCCATCATCCGGTATCAGTGTAAGCTTGCTTTCCGCACCGTCACGCAGGGCGTTCGGCCAGACCAGCGGCACTTTCTGGCGCCGTCCGTGGCTGTACTCCACCAGCTGGCCGTCCAGGTTCAGCACGCTTCGGCGTTTACTGGCGGTCAACTCAACTGGTTCCACCACAAAGTGCACTTCCGGCTGCCCCTGAGCAT
>NZ_JVEL01000145.1:0-7676 GCF_001076875.1 Serratia sp. 506_PEND | reverse complement strand
TCGGTAAAGGTTTCCCAGCCCAGATTGGCGTGCGAGTGCGCGCGGCCGCCCTCTACCGTCAGCACGGTGTTGAGCAGCAGCACCCCCTGTTCGGCCCAGCTTTGCAGGTAGCCGTGATCCGGGCGTTCGAAACCGGGAATGTCGGTCGCCAGCTCTTTATACATATTCACCAGCGACGGCGGCGCCGGCACGCCGGGGCGCACCGAGAAAGAGAGGCCATGCGCCTGATTGGGCCCGTGATACGGATCCTGGCCGAGGATGACGACCTTGACGTCCGCCAGCTCGGTAAAGCGGAACGCGTTGAACACGTCTTTCTGCGGTGGATAAATGGTCTTACCGGCCTGACGTTCAGCGGCAACAAAGGCGAGCGTTTCAACAAAATAGGGCTGCTCTTTCTCTTTGCCGATCACGTCATGCCAGGTGAGGGAGGTGGCCATAAACGCTCTCCTTTGTTTTCTTTAGCAATTCATGGGCTATAGCTTACCGTGTCGGCTCGCGCAGCGAAACCCGCTTTTCATTTCTCGCCTCCGCGCGCCATGCAATTATTTTTGAAAATTTACAAAAATAATTGGTTTTTGCCGCGGTGGGAAAATTGATATAAAACATAAATTTGCCCCTTCACGCCCTGCGACTACCCGGTAAAAATTGACTTTAATCAAGGAACTGGCCCGGTCAGGCTGGTATACAGAACAACAAGACAACAATGGTTTTACCAAATGGCCGAAACCAGGATTGGGTTTTCTCACGACGTGAATTTTTACGCCCTTGTACGGAGGCAACATAATGATTACCGGTATTCAAATTACCAAAGCGAACGACCAGGCGCTGGTGAACTCTTTCTGGCTGCTGGACGATGAAAAAGCGGAAGCCCGCTGCGTGTGTGCCAAGGCCAACTACGCGGAAGATCAGGTTGTCGCGGTGAGCGATCTGGGCCAGATCGAATACCGTGAAGTGCCGCTGGAAATGCAGCCGACCGTGCGCGTGGAAGGCGGTCAGCACCTGAACGTCAACGTGCTGCGTCGCGAAACCCTGGAAGACGCGGTCAAGCACCCGGAAAAATACCCGCAGCTGACCATTCGCGTGTCCGGTTATGCGGTGCGCTTCAATTCCCTGACGCCGGAACAGCAGCGCGACGTTATCGCCCGCACCTTTACCGAAAGCCTGTAATTTGCGGCGCAGTCAATCAGGGAGCTTCGGCTCCCTTTCTTGCGTTTGACGGCCGAAAACCGAATGCGGATCACATTCTGTACAAAGATAAGCATTTCTAATACAGAACTCATCCGACCTGCCGATAGCTAAATCAGCACCTATTCAGGTGCTCAATAAAAAGTCTATCGACAAGGAGTCGGCATGAGTATGCCTTTAAGTTTTACCTCTGCAGTATCCCCGGTGGCCGCGATCCCTACACCTCGCGCCGTTGCCGAGACGGCGACGGCGGCGCAGTCTGCGGCAGCGCCGGCAAATCCGGCGCCGATGGCCACTCCCTCTCAGAGCTCGCTCAATGCGCAGGCCCTGTTGAATACGCTGGTCGGCGATATCTCCGCGGCGGCGCCGACGGCGGCGGCAGCGCCGGGCGTGACTCGGGGGCAGCAATCGCAGGAGGGTGATTATGCGTTGGCGCTGTTGGCCAAGGACGTTTATTCACTGAACGGTCAGGGCGCCGCTGGGTTCAACCGCTTGAGCGACAGCGCGCTGCTCGGTTTCGGCATCGATCCCGCCAGCCTGCACGACGCGGGCAGCGGTTTCCAGGCCGGGGTTTACAGCAACGACAAGCAGTATGTGTTGGCGTTTGCCGGCACCAACGACTGGCGCGACTGGCTGAGCAACGTGCGGCAAGCGACGGGCTATGATGATGTGCAGTACAATCAGGCGGTTGCCGCCGCCAAAAGCGCCAAGGCGGTCTTCGGCGATGCGCTGGTGATCGCCGGTCATTCGCTCGGCGGCGGTCTGGCGGCCACGGCGGCGCTGGCGACCGGCACCGTCGCGGTCACCTTCAATGCGGCCGGGGTGTCAGATTACACGCTGAATCGCCTGGGTATCGATCCGGCGGCGGCGAAGAAAGACGCCGAAGCCGGCGGCATCCGTCGTTACAGCGAACAATATGACATGCTGACCAGCACCCAGGAGTCGACTTCGCTGATCCCGGACGCCATTGGCCACAACATCACCCTGGCCAACAACGATACCCTGACCGGTATCGATGACTGGCGGCCGAGCAAGCATCTGGATCGCAGCCTGACGGCGCACGGCATCGACAAGGTGATAAGCTCGATGGCGGAACAAAAGCCGTGGGAGGCGAAGGCCAATGCCTGAAGGGCGTCGCTTGCGGCGGGCGCTGGCGATAGCCTTACTGGCGCTGGTCGCGGTGACCGGTTTACTGATGATGGCTAAGGAGCAACAGATGGGGCAGGAGATTTCACCGTTTGACGGCCGCGGCAACCTGGCGCTGGCTCAGGCGGTGGCGCGCGGCGATGCGCAGGGCATCCATGCGCAGGCTACGCAGGATCGCTTGCGCGAACGGGGCGATCGGCAGGTCACGCTGTTGCAGTGGGCGGTGCTTTCGCAGCAGCCGGCCAGCGTGCAGGCGTTACTGGATCTCGGGGCCGACCCGTCGGTAGCGGGGCTGGACGGCAACAGCGCGCTGCACACCGCGGCGATACTGCAAGACGCGCAGTATCTGCGGTTACTGCTGGCTGAAGGGGCGCAGGTGAACGTGCGCAATGCCGTTACCGGCGCCACGCCGCTTGCGGCGGCGGTGCTGGCCGGGCGCGAGGAGCAACTGCGGTTGTTGCTGGCGGCCGGGGCGGACACCACCCTGAGCGATCGGCTGGGGGATACCCCGCTGCATCTGGCGGCGAAGATCAACGCGCCGCATCTGGCGCTGTTGCTGTTGCAGGCCGGGGCCGATGCCCAGGCGCGCAATCAGCAGGGTTATGCGTTCCAGTTTTATTTCTCGCAAACGCCGGCGCATTTGCAGAATGACGAGCTGAAGGCGCAGTTCCGCGAGCTGGATAAATGGCTGCAGGGGCGCCGCCTGGCCACGCATTACGCACAGCAGTAAACGCCCATAAAAAAACCGCCTGTACAGGCGGTTTTTTCTTAGGCAGCGGTGGTTATTCTGCGTCGCCGGCCGGTTTGGCCTTCGCCTGACGGCGTTTGCCGACGTTTTTGGCGTCGCGATGGCGCACTTTCACCTTGGCCTTCTCTTTGTTCTTCGCTTTATCTTCCGCGCGTTTGGCCAGCACTTTCTTCGATGGCTTGCCGTTGCTCTTCTCGTTCGGCACCTTGGTTTTCGGCCGCAGTTCGTCGATCACGCGCGCTTTCAGCGGCTCGTTCAGGTAACGGCCCACTTTGCCCAGCAGCAGATGGTCGTGCGCTTCCACCAGCGAAATGGCGGTGCCTTTGCGCCCGGCACGGCCGGTACGCCCGATGCGGTGCAGGTAGGTATCCGCAGTGCGCGGCATGTCGAAGTTGAACACGTGGGTGATATCGAGGATATCCAGGCCGCGTGCGGCAACGTCGGTGGCGACCAGCACGTTAACCCGGCCATCCATCATGCGTTTGACCGCTTCGTTGCGTTTGGCCTGCACCATCTCGCCTTCGAGATAGCAGGTGTTGATGCCCGCTTCGCGCAGCCAGGTGGCCAGCTCATGCACGCGCTCGCGCTTGCGCACGAAAATCACCGATTTCTGCACGTCCGGCTGTTTCAGCAGGTGGATCAGCAGCGCGGTTTTGTGCTGCACGTCATCGGCGCGGTAGTACCACTGCAGGATCTTCTTGCGTTCGCGGCGCGACGGATCGGCTTCCACTTCCACCGGCTCTTTCAGGATGCGTTCGGCGAATTCGCGGATCGCTTCGCCTTCCAGCGTGGCGGAGAACAGCAGCGTCTGGTTGCGCCAGCGGGTTTCGGCGGAGATGGTTTCGATGTCCTGCGCGAAGCCCATGTCGAGCATGCGGTCGGCTTCGTCGAGGATCAGGGTTTCCACCGCGCGGCAGTCGAAATTCTCTTCTTTAATGTATTGCAGCAAGCGGCCGGTGGTGGCGACTACCACGTCCTGGTTTTCGCTGAACACTTCCGCGTGGTTCATGTAAGCGACGCCGCCGGTGATGGTGGCGATATCCAGCGAGGTATGAGCAGCCAATTCACGCGCCTGGTCGGCGACCTGCATCGCCAGCTCGCGCGTTGGCGTCAGGATCAGCACGCGCGGCGGGCCGGATTTCTTGCGTGGAAAGTCCAGCAGGTGCTGCAACACGGGCAGCAGGAAGGCGGCGGTTTTGCCGGTGCCGGTCGGAGCCGAACCTAAGACGTCGCGCCCGTCCATCGCCGGCGGGATCGCAGCGGCCTGAATGGCGGTGGGGCGATCGTAGCCTTTGTCGCGCAGCGCGTCGATCAGGCGATCATCGAGTTCGAGTTCGGAAAAAGTGGTTGCTGTCATGGTCTACCTCTACTTGGGGCGCCGATTATAGACGGGTTGGCCGCGATCTTCACCTATTTAAGCGGAAAGCCGCTCTTTTCCCGCCGATCAGATTGCCTTATGCTACGCCAGTTTTATAGCCAGGTGGTGAGTGTGAGCAAGCGATCGAAAGCCGATTTTACCCCGCGCCGCGGGGGTTTTACCTTTAAACAATTCTTTGTCGCCCACGATCGTTGCGCCATGAAAGTGGGCACCGACGGGGTGTTGCTCGGCGCCTGGGCGCCGCTGGGGCAGGCGCGCCGGGTGCTGGACATCGGCAGCGGCAGCGGGCTGATCGCGCTGATGCTGGCGCAGCGCAGCGGCGACGAAGTGACCATCGACGCGGTGGAGCTGGATGAAGCCGCCGCCGGGCAGGCGCGCGAAAACGCGGCGGAATCGCCGTGGCCGCAGCGCATCCGCGTGCATGCGCAGGATATTCACCATTATGCGCAGCAGCATGCCGCTGAGTATGATCTGATCGTCAGCAACCCGCCGTATTTCGAGCCGGCGGTGGCCTGCCGCGACCAGGCGCGCCACAACGCGCGCTACACCGAAACCCTGACGCACGAGGCGCTGTTGGCCTGCGCGGCGCAGCTGCTGGCCGCGCAGGGGACGTTTTGCGTGGTGCTGCCGCACGACATCGGCGCCGAATTCGAACGCCTGGCGCAGCAAAGCGGCTGGCACACGGCGGCGAAAGTGAACGTCAGCGATCGCGCCGATACGCCGCGGCACCGGATGCTGCTGGCGCTGACCCGGCGGGAAACGCCGCTGCGGGAGCAGGCGCTGGCGATCAAACAGGCCGACGGCGGCTATACCGACGATTTCCGCCGGTTGATCGCCGACTTCTATCTGTTCTACTGAAAGGAAAAGGGCGCCGATAAGGCGCCCTGTCGCTTCGTTTAAGGCTGCAAAATGGTCGGCAGCGCTTCCGGCAGCAAATTCGGGTAGTCCAGCGTGTAGTGCAGGCCGCGGCTCTCTTTGCGCGCCATGGCGCTGCGCACGATAAGCTCGGCCACCTGCACCAGATTGCGCAGTTCCAGCAGGTTGTTGGAGATGCGGAAGTGCGCGTAGTACTCGTCGATTTCCGCCTGCAGCGTGTTGATGCGGCGCAGGGCGCGCTCCAGCCGCTTGGTGGTGCGCACGATGCCGACGTAATCCCACATGAACAGCCGCAGCTCGTGCCAGTTGTGCTGGATCACCACCCGTTCGTCCGCATCATCCACCCGGCTCTCATCCCAGTGCGGCACCTGTTTGGCCTGCTGGATGAACGGCAGGCGCTGCAGAATGTCTTCCGCCGCCGACCAACCGTAAACCAGGCACTCCAGCAGCGAATTCGACGCCATGCGGTTGGCGCCGTGCAGGCCGGTGTAGCTGACCTCGCCGATGGCGTACAGCCCGTCGAGATCGGTGCGGCCGTGCTGATCGACCATCACGCCGCCGCAGGTGTAGTGCGCCGCCGGAACGATGGGGATCGGTTGCCGGGTCAGATCGAAGCCCAGCGTCAGCAGCTTTTCGTGGATCATCGGGAAGTGCTGAGTGATGAATTCCGCCGGCTTGTGGCTGATGTCCAGGTACATGCAGTCGGCGCCCAGGCGCTTCATTTCATGGTCGATGGCGCGGGCGACGATATCGCGCGGGGCCAGTTCGCCACGCGGATCGAAATCCGGCATAAAGCGGCTGCCGTCCGGGCGCTTCAGGTAAGCCCCTTCGCCGCGCAGCGCTTCGGTCAGCAGAAAGTTGCGCGCCTGCGGATGGAACAGGCAGGTCGGGTGGAACTGGTTGAATTCCAGGTTGGCGACCCGGCAGCCGGCGCGCCAGGCCATGGCGATGCCGTCGCCGGAGGAGATGTCCGGGTTGGTGGTGTATTGGTACACCTTGGCCGCGCCGCCGGTGGCCAGCACCACCGTTTTGGCTCGGTAGGTTTCCACCCGTTCCAGCTCGCGGTTCCAGACGTAAGCGCCCACCACTCGGCGGGTGCCCGGCAGGCCGATTTTGTTCGAGGTGATAAGGTCAACCGCGTTGCGGCGTTCCATCACGCAAATATTGGGGTGAGCGCTTGCTTTCCCCACCAGCGTGGTCTCTACTTCCTTACCGGTAGCGTCCGCGGCGTGCAAGATGCGGCGATGGCTGTGGCCGCCTTCGCGCGTGAGGTGATAATGCGCCTCGCCCTGCGCGTTGACCTCGGTGTCGAACAGCACGCCCTGATCGATCAGCCACTGCACGCAGTGGCGCGCGTTGCCGGCGATGAATTCGACGGCCTCTTTGTCGCACAGGCCGGCGCCGGCAATCAAAGTGTCATCAACGTGTGAGGCAATGCTGTCCGTCTCATCGAACACCGCGGCGATCCCGCCCTGGGCGTAAAAGGTGGCGCCCTCGCTGAGCGGCCCCTTGCTGAGGACGGTAACCTTGCAATACTGCGCCAGGCGCAGCGCCAGTGACAGGCCCGCAGCGCCGCTGCCGACGATCAGGACATCGCTAACATGTTCAGATGATGGTTGCATAACGTATGATGTGTGCAGAAGAAGAGTGAATTTCATGTTAGCCTAACTGTCCGGGCAAAAGCCACGGATAGGGTGACATCAACAGAAAAAACAATGGCGATATGGAACTTCGTGTTCTATATGAACTCCAAGCGAGTGCTTGCTCAGGAAAATAATGTATGGCTGGCAGTACAATTTTACGCGTGGAGACGGATTTGGGGAGAGTTTACCTCGGATGAGCGAGCAGTTAACGGATCAAGTTCTGGTCGAGCGGGTCCAAAAGGGCGACCAGAAGTCGTTTAACCTACTGGTAGTGCGCTATCAGCATAAGGTGGCGAGTCTCGTTTCCCGCTATGTGCCGCAGGGCGATGTGCCCGATGTGGTGCAGGAGTCGTTTATCAAGGCCTATCGCGCACTGGAATCGTTCCGTGGCGACAGCGCTTTTTATACCTGGTTGTATCGAATCGCCGTGAACACGGCAAAGAATTATCTGGTTGCTCAGGGGCGCCGTCCGCCATCCAGTGATGTGGACGCCAACGATGCGGAAAATTACGAAAGTGCGGGCGCACTGAAAGAAATTTCGAACCCTGAGAACTTAATGTTGTCAGAAGAGCTGAGACAGATAGTTTTCCGTACCATTGAGTCGCTCCCTGAGGATCTTCGCATGGCGATTACCCTGCGGGAGTTGGATGGTCTAAGCTACGAAGAAATAGCCGCCATCATGGATTGCCCGGTCGGAACC
>NZ_JVEL01000144.1:0-7900 GCF_001076875.1 Serratia sp. 506_PEND | reverse complement strand
AAGGTCATCGTGCCCGCCGGTACCTACAGCATCAAGAGGCAGATCGTTTTTTTAAAGCCAGGTGTACACATCGTTGGCGAAGGAATTCAGTCAACGAAGTTACTCCTTACGGCTGACCTGGGGGAGCTGGGGGCCGTTTTCAAATTTGACTCTGATATTGCGGGGTACTCTACCGTTGGCGTGTGCGTCAAAGATATCTCTATCAATATGGCCAGCCATACCGGGAGCGCAATTGTTTTACGTAAGCCCTATGACGGTTTTATTCTGGAGAATATCAATATTGATAATTTGGCGGATAGCGGTATCGGCATTGTTATCGAGCCGAATAACGATGATAATCCGTCGGACAAAGTCTCCCAGACGCTAACGGCAATAAACGTCCTGGTAAAACATACCAATATGACGGCAACAGCGCCTTGTTTTTATGCTGAGGCATTACAAGAGGCCGTCTTCATCAATTGCAAAGCGTTTGGTGGCCCAGAGAGCTATGTTAACCAGGCGCCATGCCACGGTTTTTTATTTGTAGATTGCCGCGGCATCACCCTGATTGGCTGCAGCGTGGCGTTTACCGGCCTGCACGGTATTTCTATCGTTTGTTCTAACCGCCCTTCGACAGGGTTCTTTTTGTATGGCACAACGGCAGAGTCTTGCAAAGGGATCGTTAAAGCGTCAGGAAGCGTCAATAGCAGTGTCAGTCAGCTTTATATTGACTCCATACGCGCGGAGGGAGGAACGGAAAATACGGCAGGCACCTTTTCACTCAACAAAGTTATCGAGGCCAGCATTAATTCGGGATCGAATTCGGTCACGATCGATAGCCAAAGTGCTCTGGTGTCCGTTTCATCTCTTGATGTGGGTAAAGTCAAAAATTCTGGTCAGAACTGTTTGGTCATCGGATTGCCTTCGGGGGCAAACAATGGATATTCAATTAATGCCAGTGCCTTCAGCGTGGCGAAAGAGGGAACTAAAATTATCAATGGCAATACCGATTTGATTGAAATGCATGCCTCCGGTGCCCGTGTGGTCGCTATCGATTACCCCTGGAGCGAAGGCAATACGTCGCTAAGCCTGCTGACGAACAGAAAAGGGAAGATGGGATTTGAGCGAGTGATGCTGGGGGAGGAGAATAGCGCCGGCACCGGTTTTAGAGCGCTTAAGATAGCGAACTAACCGGGTTAATGCCTTTTATCTAATGAAGAAAACCCGCCAGCGCGGGTTTTCTCTTTTTCTCGCTAGCCGTCACTTCACCAGCGGCTTATCGCTTGGCGTTTTGAACTTCGCCAGATATTGCGGCTGGAAGATGCACATGCGCAGCACGGTGCGGTATTCGCCGTTGACGAAGAACTCGTCGATCAGCTCGCCTTCCACGTTGAAGCCCAGCTTGCTGTAGATGTGGATCGCCTTCGGGTTCTCCTTATCGACGATCAGGTACAGCTTGTACAGGTTCAGCACCGAGAAACCATAGTCCATCGCCAGGCGGGCGGCGGTGCTGGCATAGCCTTTGCCCTGGTGGGCGGGATCGATGATGATCTGGAACTCAGCGCGGCGGTGGATGTGATCGATCTCCACTAGCTCTACCAGGCCGACCTTGGCGCCTTCGTGCTCGATGATAAAGCGGCGCTCGCTCTGATCGTGGATGTGTTTGTCGTAGAGATCGGAAAGCTCGACAAAGGCTTCGTAGGGTTCTTCAAACCAATAGCGCATGACGCTGGCGTTGTTGTCCATCTGGTGGACGAACGACAGATCGTCCCGTTCCAATGGACGTAATCTGACGTTGGCAGTGCTGGACATGTGGGCTCCTCTGTGCCGTGAAATTGTGCAAAGTATAACTTCACAGAATGGATGAAGGCGAAAAAAAACGGCGCCGCGCGGGCGCCGTTTAGGCAAGGTTCAGGCTGCGCGCATCAGTCGGCGGCGTGACCCTGCTCAGGCAGGCGTTCGCCGTCCAGCCAGGCGGCGCCGTCGCGCATCGCCAGGCGGCCGTCGACGAACCAGCTCACCACCAGCGGATAGATCGTGTGTTCCTGGGTTTGCACCCGTTCAACCACGTCATCCTCTTCGTCGTCAGCGAAAATCGGCACCTTGGCCTGCAAGATCACCGGGCCGCCGTCGAGCTGTTCGGTCACGAAGTGCACCGAGGTGCCGTGTTCGTTGTCGCCGTTGTCAATGGCCTGACGGTGGGTATGCAGCCCCGGGTATTTCGGCAGCAGGGAAGGGTGGATGTTCAGCATGCGGCCGGCATAGCGCTGCACGAACTGCGGGCTGAGGATGCGCATGTAGCCGGCCAGCACCACCAGATCGGGCTGGTGCTGGTCGATGGCGTCCGCCAATGCGGCGTCGAACGCCGTGCGATCGGCGTAGGCCTTGGCATCCAGCGCCTGGGCGGCGATGCCCGCCGCTTCGGCGCGTTGCAGGCCATAAGCCTGCGCCTTGTTGCTGAACACCGCCACGATTTCGGCGGCGATGCGGCCCTGCTGGCAGGCGTCAATCAGCGCCTGGAGATTGCTCCCCTGGCCGGAGACCAACACCACGATCTTTTTCATCAGTTGATGACCACTTGTTGTTCGTCGGAAGAGGCGGTCAGTTTACCGATTTTCCATGCTTTTTCACCTGCCGCGGTCAGCAGCGCGATGGCCGCTTCCACTTCGGCTTCCGGCAGGGCGATGACCATGCCTACGCCGCAGTTGAAGGTGCGGTACATTTCATGACGGCTGACGTTGCCGGCCTGCTGCAGCCAGGTGAACACCGCCGGCCACTGCCAGCTGGCTTCGTCGATCACCGCCTGCATGCCTTCCGGCAGCACGCGCGGAATGTTTTCCCAGAAGCCGCCGCCGGTGAGGTGAGCGATGGCGTGTACGTCAACCTTCTCGATCAGCTCCAGCACGGACTTCACGTAAATTTTGGTCGGCGCCAGCAGGTGGTCGGCCAGCGGCTTGCCTTCCAGCTGAGTGGCGGTCGGATCGGTGTTGCTCACTTCCAGGATCTTGCGCACCAGCGAGTAGCCGTTGGAGTGCGGGCCGGAAGCGCCCAGGGCGATCAGCGCATCGCCGGACTGCACTTTGCTGCCGTCGATGATCTCGGATTTTTCGACCACGCCGACGCAGAAACCGGCCACGTCGTAGTCTTCGCCGTGGTACATGCCCGGCATTTCAGCGGTTTCGCCGCCGACCAGCGCACAGCCGGACTGTTTGCAGCCTTCGGCGATGCCGGTGATCACGCTGGCCGCGGTGTCCACATCCAGCTTGCCGGTCGCGTAGTAGTCGAGGAAGAACAGCGGCTCGGCGCCCTGAACCACCAGATCGTTGACGCACATCGCCACCAGATCGATGCCGATGGTGTCGTGGCGTTTCAAATCCATCGCCAGACGCAGTTTGGTGCCCACGCCGTCGGTACCGGAAACCAGCACCGGCTCGCGGTATTTCTGCGGCAACGCACACAGGGCGCCAAACCCGCCCAGACCGCCCATCACTTCCGGGCGACGGGTCTGTTTAACTACACCTTTGATGCGATCTACCAATGCGTTGCCTGCATCGATATCGACACCTGCGTCTTTATAGCTGAGAGAGGTTTTGTCGGTCACTGCGCGATTCCCCACGACGGTTTGCGGTTTGAAAACTGTGCTTCCGATGTTGATTCCGGAATAAGGCGCGGCAATTCTAACAGCGCAGGCAAACGTTTGCGAGCGGCTTGTGAACCGGCTCCGCTTTTTCGTCATCTATACTGATATTCAAACTTTTGTTGATCCCGATCGGGCTATTGTGGGTGGCGCGGCGAAAAAAAGGAGGTATAATCCCGCGATTTTTTTGGCCGCAACCACCTTAATAGGAGAAAAATGATGAAGATCGTTGAGGTGAAACACCCGCTGGTAAAACACAAGCTTGGCCTGATGCGCGAAAATGACATCAGCACCAAACGCTTCCGTGAGCTGGCCTCAGAAGTGGGTAGTTTACTGACCTATGAAGCGACCGCCGATCTGGAGACGGAAAAAGTCACCATCGAAGGCTGGTGCGGGCCAGTTGAAGTGGATCAGATCAAAGGGAAAAAGATTACCGTAGTGCCAATCCTGCGCGCAGGCCTAGGCATGATGGAAGGGGTGCTGGAGCACGTGCCGAGCGCGCGCATCAGCGTGGTGGGCGTATACCGCGACGAAGAAACCCTGGAGCCGGTGCCGTACTTCCAGAAACTGGTTTCCAACATCGAAGAGCGCATGGCGCTGGTCGTCGACCCGATGCTGGCCACCGGCGGTTCGATGATCGCCACTATCGATCTGCTGAAGAAAGCCGGTTGCCACAGCATCAAGGTGCTGGTCCTGGTTGCGGCGCCGGAAGGCATCGCCGCGCTGGAGAAAGCGCATCCGGACGTTGAACTGTACACCGCCTCCATCGATCAGTGTCTGAACGACAAGGGCTACATCGTGCCGGGCCTGGGCGATGCGGGCGACAAGATATTTGGTACCAAGTAAACATTTGAGCCGACTTAACGAGTCGGCTTTTTTATGCTCTTCGTCTTTCAAGCTACAGCGTTGTTGGCTGCAGGCAATAACCCCAGTCACTTATTTGATATAAGCTTCTGGGGATTATTGCCCTGGCCGCCTGGCTGTAACTTGAAATCCATTGAGCATAGACAATTCAGCTTGCATAACGATTAATGACTCAGAGGAAAAGCACCCATGACCCGTCGCGCCATCGGCGTCAGCGAGCGCCCGCCGCTGCTCCAGACCATTCCGCTCAGCTTCCAGCACCTGTTCGCCATGTTCGGCGCCACCGTGCTGGTGCCTATCCTGTTCAAGATCAACCCGGCGACCGTGCTGTTGTTCAACGGCATCGGCACGCTGCTGTATCTGTTCATCTGTAAAGGCAAGATCCCGGCCTACCTCGGTTCCAGTTTCGCGTTTATCTCGCCGGTGTTGCTGCTGTTGCCGCTCGGTTACGAAGTGGCGTTGGGCGGTTTCATCATGTGCGGCGTGCTGTTCTGCCTGGTGGCGCTGATCGTGAAAAAGGCCGGCACCGGTTGGCTGGACGTGATGTTCCCGCCGGCGGCGATGGGGGCGATCGTCGCCGTCATCGGCCTGGAGCTGGCGGGCGTGGCGGCCAACATGGCGGGCCTGCTGCCGGCGGAAGGCGCCAGCGCCGACTCGACCACCATCACCATTTCGCTGGTGACGCTGGCGGTCACGGTGCTCGGCTCGGTGCTGTTCCGCGGCTTCCTGGCGATTATCCCGATCCTGATCGGCGTGCTGGTGGGCTATGCGCTGTCGTTCTTTATGGGCGTGGTGGATTTGACCCCGATCCGCGAGGCGCACTGGTTCGCACTGCCGACCTTTTACACCCCGCGCTTTGAGTGGTTCGCCATCTTCACCATTCTGCCGGCGGCGCTGGTGGTGATCGCCGAGCACGTCGGCCACCTGGTGGTGACCGCCAACATCGTGAAGAAAGACCTGATCCGCGATCCGGGCCTGCACCGCTCGATGTTCGCCAACGGCATCTCGACGGTATTCTCGGGCTTCTTCGGCTCCACGCCGAATACCACCTACGGCGAGAACATCGGCGTGATGGCCATCACCAAGGTCTACAGCACCTGGGTGATCGGCGGCGCGGCGGTGCTGGCGATCCTGCTGTCCTGCATCGGCAAGCTGGCGGCGGCGATCCAGGCGGTGCCGGTGCCGGTGATGGGCGGCGTTTCCCTGCTGCTGTACGGCGTGATCGGCGCCTCGGGCATTCGCGTGCTGATCGAGTCCAAAGTGGATTACAACAAAGCGCAAAACCTGATTTTAACCTCGGTGATCCTGATTATCGGCGTGAGCGGCGCCAAGGTGCATATCGGCGCGGCGGAGCTGAAAGGCATGGCGCTGGCGACCATCGTCGGCATTGGCTTGAGCCTGCTGTTCAAGGTCATCAGCCTGTTCCGCAAGGAAGAAGAGGTGCTCGACGCGCCGGACGAACCGGCGGAGCAGAAGTAACGAAAAGGGCAGCCCAAGGGCTGCCCTTTTGACTTATGGCATTCGCCTTAGCTGCGAATTTTGCGGTACACGAACAGCACCACGATGGCGCCGATAACCGCCACCACGAAGCTGCCGAAGTTGAAGCCGTCAACCTTGCCGTAGCCGAAGAAGGTGCTGATATAGCCGCCGACCACGGCGCCGATGATCCCCAGCACGACGGTCAGAATAAAGCCGCCGCCGTCTTTGCCGGGCATGATCCACTTAGCCAAAATACCGGCGATCAGGCCGAAGATAATCCAGGAAATAATCCCCATTTACTGCTCCTTTCTTTTGTGGCTGAGAATAGCTTACTGCTGGGTGGCCGGCTGAGTATTGCCGTTCACCGCCGCATCGGTTTCTTGTTTCAACTCTTGCGCTTTGTTTTCGGCGCTGTTCTTGATGGCTTCGGTCTTCGCCTTGGCCTGCTCGGTCAGATCGTTGGCGCCGTTGATGGCGTCGTTTTTGATGGCCTTGGCCTGATCCACCAACTGCTGGCTCTGTTTGCCTGCGTCGTCTTTGATCGCGGCGGCCTTGGCCTTGGCGTCGTTGGTGATGGCGCCCGCCTGCTTGGCGGCGTCTTCTTTAATCGCCGAAGCTTTGTCTTTCAGCTGATCCGCCTGAGTGGCGGCCTCTTTTTTGATTTCATCCGCCGTCGCTTTCGCCTTGTCCGTCAGATCGTCCGCTTTTTTCTGGGCGGCGTCTTTCATCTGCTCGGCGCTGTCTTTGGCTTTATCCAGGTTGGCGTCAACCTTGGACGAGTCATCACAGCCGGCAACCAACAACCCGATAAAGGAGGCCAACAGCACTTTATTCCATACTTTCATCGTCTATATCCTTGCAGAAACCTTGTTGATGGTGATTGCGTTTAGCCTACCTATACTAGGCCAGATTTGGCTTAAATGACAAATTTAACCTGCGCAGGCATGGGGTTAGGGAATTAACTCGGATAATTCTTGCCTTGGCGGGGGCCGCAGCCAATCAAGCGGCGCTTAGGCATTGTTCACTATTGCGGCATAAGATCCAGCCGGTTCAACAGCGCCCGTTTTCTGTGTTAAACTGCCCACGTTTTTCTGCCAGTTTTGGTTGAGGTGCTTCTCTGAATACGCCGGCACAGCTTTCACTGCCACTTTATCTTCCCGATGATGAAACTTTCGCCAGTTTTTATCCGGGCGAGAACCCATCCCTATTAGCCGCGATCCAATCCGCCGTCCGTCAGGAACATGGCAGCTATATCTATTTCTGGTCGCGTGAAGGCGGCGGGCGCAGCCATTTGCTGCATGCGGCCTGCGCAGAGCTTTCGCAGAAGGGGGAAGCGGTGGGCTATGTGCCGCTCGACAAGCGCGCTTACTTCGTGCCTGAAGTGTTGGACGGCATGGAGCAGCTGGCGCTGGTCTGCATCGATAATATCGAATGCATCGCCGGCGACGAAGAGTGGGAGATGGCGATCTTCAACCTTTACAACCGCATCCTGGAAACCGGCCGCACCCGTTTGTTCATCACCGGGGATCGCCCGCCGCGTCAGCTGAACCTGCGTTTGCCGGATCTGGCTTCGCGTCTGGACTGGGGGCAGATCTACAAGTTGCAGCCGCTGTCGGACGAAGAGAAGCTGCTGGCGCTGCAGCTGCGCGGCAAACTGCGCGGCTTCGAGCTGCCGGAAGACGTGGGCCGCTTCCTGCTGAAACGGCTGGATCGCGAGATGCGCACGCTGTTTATGACTCTCGATCAGCTCGATCGCGCCTCGATCACTGCCCAACGCAAGCTCACCATTCCGTTCGTTAAAGAGATCCTGGGGCTGTAGCCGCTACCGTAAAAGAAAGGGCGCAATAGTCCGCGCCCGAATTCGAATTTACAAAATCTCCAGCACCTGCTCCGGTGGCCGGCCGATGCGCGCCTTGCTGCCTTTCACCACGATCGGTCGTT
>NZ_JVEL01000143.1:0-237 GCF_001076875.1 Serratia sp. 506_PEND | reverse complement strand
GCCCGCGCGGCGGCGGCACCGGCACCAACGGCCAGTCGCTCAATACCGGCATCGTGGTCGATATGTCGCGCCACATGAACCGCATTCTGGAGATCAACGTCGAACAAGGCTGGGTGAAAGTCGAAGCCGGCGTGATCAAGGATCAGCTGAATCAATACCTGCGGCCGTTCGGCTACTTCTTCTCGCCGGAACTGTCCACCAGCAACCGCGCCACGCTGGGGGGCATGATCAACACCG
>NZ_JVEL01000142.1:0-5469 GCF_001076875.1 Serratia sp. 506_PEND | reverse complement strand
AAAGGAGTACACCCTAGTTGATGGGGATGGCATGTTTTTGCTGATTCACCCCAACGGCTCAAAATACTGGCGGTTCCGCTTTCGCTTTGGCGGTAAGCAACACCTGATGGCGTTTGGTGTTTATCCCGAAACATCCTTGGCTGATGCTCGTCAAAAAAGAGAAGAGGCCAGAAGGCTTGTTGCTGCAGGAATCGATCCTCGCGAGCATAAACGTGTTGTGAAAGAAGAACAGGCGAAAGAGGCTATTACCTTCGAGTCAGTTGCCAGAGAGTGGCATGCCACTAATAAAAAATGGTCAGAAGAACATAGCAGACGGGTGCTGAAAAGCCTGGAAGATAATCTGTTCTCCGCAATTGGCAAACGCAGTATCGAAGAGCTAAAAACTCGTGCTCTGCTTGCCCCCATAAAAGTCGTTGAGGCTACAGGCCGCTTTGAAGTCGCCTCTCGTCTTCAGCAACGGACAACTGCCATCATGCGATATGCCGTTCAAAGTGGCCTGATTGATTACAACCCGGCCCAAGAGATGGCTGGAGCAGTTGCTTCCAGTAACCGTGTTCATCGTCCAGCACTTGAGCTGAAACGCCTACCTTAACTACTCCACAGAATTGACAGTTACACAGGACGTCCTTTAACTCGTCTGGCGGTTGAACTCACGTTATTAATCTTCATTCGTTCCAGTGAATTGCGCTTTGCGCGTTGGTCTGAAATCGATTTTGAAACAGCAATGTGGACGATACCAGCTGAACGAGAAGCTATCGAAGGAGTAAAGCATTCGCAGCGTGGCTCGAAAATGCGTACACCTCATTTGGTGCCGCTATCTAGCCAGGCGCTAGCAATCCTTAAAGCGGTTCACAAGATTAGTGGCGATCGTGATTTTGTTTTCGTTGGCGATCATAACCCTCGTAAACCGATGAGCGAAAACACGGTGAACAAGGCACTGCGCGTGATGGGATACGACACGAAGGTTGAGGTTTGCGGGCATGGATTCAGGACGATGGCATGTAGCTCGTTGATTGAATCGGGGTTGTGGTCGAGGGATGCGGTAGAACGGCAGATGAGTCATGTGGAACGTAACTCTGTTCGGGCGGCTTACATTCATAAGGCGGAGCATTTGGATGAGCGTAGATTGATGCTGCAGTGGTGGGCGGATTTTCTGGATAAGAATAGGGAAAAGAAGGTTAGCCCATTTGACTTTGCTAAATTAGTAGATAGTAAGCTGATATGAGAATGTGTGACCTATCAGCCCTTCCTAGTCCGTGGATTCAGTGGGGGTAATGAGAAGTGTTATATGCCTTTCTGTGCTTCTGAAGCTTAGCGCCGAGATCTAGATATGGAATGAGATGAACTATGACCACCTCGTTGCAACGTGGTAGAAAATGCAATAGCTGTCGTCTTATTGAACAGAATATATCTGACATCCTCAGGAACAAAGCAGACCAAAAGTCTTCCATACATGATTAACTAGTATAATACTCTTTATCTTCAATGAAATAGAATGATCTACAATCGTATAATTAACTAAGTTTGTGATCTATATTGATTATCAACGTTGAACATTGACTGAGTGTTGTTCATAATCCCTTCAAAAGGTCTGGGGATGGCCCTAAACCTCAGGGCGGTAGCGTGAGTTTGCTCTTATCAAACCATAGAGATCCGATGACAGTGCGTGATTTTTAATCATATTCATCAAATGATTACGTAGAGAGTGTACATGGCAATTTTTCAAGTAGCAGCAAGAACACTGCTTCATTTAGGTTCTGAGTTAATAACGTCAGATGCTATTGCAGTAAATGAATTGATTAAAAATTCAATTGATGCAAAATCTGAGGAAATTGATATTTTTTTCATATCGCCAATATCTCAAGATGACATAAGTAATTTTATTGAGTTAGTTACGACTAATCAGTTGGTCGATTATAATTCGTTAGCTGAATTATTACTGGAAAGAAAAAGAACAGAGTTGAGTGATGAAGTACAATTAGAGTATCGTAATAAAGTTAAAGAAATATCTAAACTTAAAGACAAGGAAAAAGTCATATCTGAGTTGAGAAAGTTAAACTATATAAGGTTTTTAGACTCAGGCATTGGTATGACTGAAGAAATTTTAAGTGAGGTGTTTTTAAAAGTAGGGACTAACTTTAAAGAAGTAGATGATAGCTCTGATGAGGTTTTTTTAGGTAATAAAGGTATCGGCCGTCTTGCAATGATGCGGTTGGGGAAAATTTCTGAGGTAACAAGCTGGCGTTCAAAGGATAACAGTAATAAAGTCTATTTTAATTGGAGGAAATTTGAAGATCCAGAAGTACTTCTATCTGATATAGATATTAAATTAGAAAAGACAGCAGTCCCATGTGAGAATTATAAGCATGGAACGGAAATAATTATTTATGATCTAACGCATAACTGGACAAAAAACTTTATAATTACAGAGATTATAAATAATTTCTTACGGCGTTTACGAGATCCTTTTTCAGTAGATGAAGATGAATTCCCAATTAATGTTTATTTTAACTCATTAGATTATGATGACAGACTTCCTATTGATGCAATGTCTCCAGAATTATGGGATTTGGCACAAAAACTTGTCGAGCTGAATTTTAGCCCTAATGAAGATAAACAAATAATATTAAAAATATCGGATCCAAAAAATAAGGATAACATTTCACCGTATAGTACGGATTTAAAGACTTTAGCACATAAGTTTAACTGCACTGAAAAAGAATTATCTGACATCGGCCCATTTTCCTTTAAACTCCGGTGGTACAATAGGAAGGTATTAAAAAATGACATATTGAATCAGTCACTAAGTTCTAAGAGTACAGAGTTGCATAAAGAATTAGATCTTTGGAGTGGTGGTATTGCTATATATCGGGATGGATATCGTATTGGTTACTCTGGTTCCCAATCGGATAAGGATTGGTTTGAGATAGATAGTTTAGCACTTAAAGGACAGGGTTTTACAGTAAATAGAATCCAACTGATTGGTTCACTTCAAATTACAAAAAGAAATAATAATAAATTGCAAGATAAGTCGAATAGAGAAGGTTTAATCGACAATACACAAGTATCTTTAGTTAAAAGGATAGTTCAGGAAATAGCAATAGCAACCTTTAAGGAATCAATTAATAAGGATAAATATATTAAAGCAATTGATAGAGCTCAAAATATCATTAATAATGATGTCGATAATGCCATAGATAAACTTAATAAAATAAAAGAGGCAGTTACATCATTGAATAATACTGCGACTAAAGATCAAAGAGAAAGTTTAAAACACATACAAGAAAATCTTCACTTTGTTTCCACAACGGTGCGTGATTTTGAATCAGTAACAAAATCAATAAAAGATCAAAGAGAGGATATCTTAGAATTAGCTGGTGCGGGTACTATGGTGCATAGTGTATTACATGAATTAATGCGCTCAACAAATCAAACACGAGAGCTTCTAATTAATTTATCTAACGAAACAAGCAATGAGAAAATATCATCGCTATTGATTAAGCTTGAGTCTGAAATAAAAACAATTGATATTAGGCTAAGGCAGTTTCATCCAATAGGAAAGGCTGTTCGCAATAGAGCAACTGAGTTTAATCTTTTTGAAGATATAGATGTTATTGTAGGCGGTTATGCCCAAAAGTTTTCTGATAATGATGTCCATGTTTATGTTACTTTAGATAACTCACCTAATATAAAAGATTTTAAGATAAGAATGGTTAGAGGTTTTTTATCTATTGCACTGGAAAATCTAATATCTAATTCATATTATTGGCTTTTGAAAGATAAGATATTTTCATCTTTATCAAAGTCAACAGAACGAGCAATTTATATTGATGTAGAGTCAGATACACGTGTAATCCATTTCTCCGACACAGGACCAGGAATCGACCCAAACGATCGCGAGCGCATTTTCGATGCAGGATTTAGTACTAAAAATAGCGAAAAGGATGGACGTGGCTTTGGATTATTTATCGCCAGGGAAGTCACAAAGTATCACGGTGGGAATTTATATCTTTCTGAAGTGCAAAGTCAAGAAGATGGCAGACTAAGACATTTCATTCTTGAATTACCAAACGATAAAGACTGACACATTATGGATAACTCAAAAGTTAATTTTAGCAATGTTGTAATCATTGATGATGATTATGAACCAATATATAAACAGGAAAGATTGCTTCAATATGGTGTTAGCGATCATGTCAGTAAAAAATTAATGGACAAATCGGATCGCAATACCAAAGAATGGCTAAAAATCCTTCAGGAAAAAGGTTTGTCATATGATAATTTAGAACAAAGGCTTATAGCCTTTTCGAATGAAGATATTGCTGTTAAAGCCCCTAATTATTATAAAAAAAATCTGATTGAAATTGTTGAAAGAAGGATTGGTGAACAAAAACCTAAATTAGACTCAATAAAACAATGGTTGATAGACTTAGGTGTAAATAATCAGAGTATCCATTTTTTCAACAATGATGTAGATACGTTAAAATATTGTGGAAACAATCAGCCAGATTTATTTATTGTAGACTTAATGCTTGATGATTCAACTGAATCTACTGGGTTAATTAAGGATTTATTTAATAATGAGAACATCAGAAATAATAGTCAATTTATCCTGATGTCCTATCATAAAGATAAAATATTAGATAACTTCAGGACCTTGCATAAATCACTTAAAGTTAGTAGTTCACGTTTTAAAGTAATAAACAAACCTAATGTAGATGATCTAAGCTCAGAGATTCAGTGGAAGCATGTTTTTATCCAGCTTAATATTGAAAAAGAGTTTATGAGAGAACAGGATAGTTTTCAAAACTCATGGAGTGTTTGTGTTGATGAAGCAGCAAAAAATCTTAAAGAAAAAATCTGGGAATGGGACAGCAGGCATATAAACAGATTGAGACTTTCTGCTGAAGTTGATCATATATCTTTTTCAGATTATTTTTCTGAGATTATGGCAAAGCATATAGTTTCAGTTTTTGAAAGTTCCAAAGCCCCTAAGGATGAAATGGATTTATTGTCAACTAAGATGGCGAATGTGGATGATAAAGCATTTATTCTTAATTCATCTTTAGAAGTAAAAGATCCATATGAAGACCTGAAAATAATGCTTTCCGATATTAACTCACACCGTTCTGAATGGTGTGATAGTATTGATGCCATTAACTCATTTTCTTCCTTCTTAAAAACAATGAAATTTGGAACAATATTACTTAAAGATGATGAGTATCTCGTGAATATAACTCCACCATGCGATTACATCCATCTAAGTGAGAAGCGATCAAAAGAAGAGAGTATGTTATTTATTCCGGGCGTTCAATTTAATTCTTACAAAGAAGAACAAGTTGGAAATAAAAAACATATCACTCCATTCGTTACAATAGGAAAAAATATCCAAGGAATAAAATGGAATTTACGAAATCCTAGGGCATTTACTGTTTACGAGCTTTTCGAATCTATAAATCAATATTCCAT
>NZ_JVEL01000141.1:0-1480 GCF_001076875.1 Serratia sp. 506_PEND | reverse complement strand
CTGGGCTGCTCGCTGGGCGCAGCGACGCTGTCAATGCGGCGAAATATCAAGGTGCCCGGCTGCACTATCATCGCCGTCGATAATTCGCCGGCGATGGTGGAACGTTGCCGCCGCCATATTGACGCCTTCCGCGCCGACACGCCGGTTGATGTCATCGAAGCCGACATTCGCGACATCGACATCGAAGACGCCTCGATGGTGGTACTGAACTTTACGCTGCAGTTCCTCGAGCCGGCCGATCGCCTGCGCCTGCTGGAGAAAATCTATCGTGGCCTGCGCCCGGGCGGTGCGCTGGTGTTGTCGGAAAAATTCAGCTTTGAAGACGCCGAAGTCGGCGAGCTGCTGTTCAACATGCACCACGATTTCAAACGCGCCAACGGATACAGCGAGCTGGAGATCAGCCAAAAACGCAGCATGCTGGAAAACGTGATGCTGACCGATTCAGTGGAAGCGCACAAAGCGCGTCTGCAACAGGCCGGATTCGAGCATGCTGAGGTGTGGTTCCAGTGCTTCAACTTCGGTTCGCTGATCGCCCTGAAAGCGGGGGATGCGCAATGATCGAATTCGGTGATTTCTATCAGCGCATTGCCAAGAGCCCTCTCAGCCACTGGCTGGATACGCTGCCCGCACAGCTGAGCGCCTGGCAACGCGAATCGCTGCACGGCAAATTCAAGCAGTGGTTCAACTCGGTGGAACATTTGCCGACGCTGACCCCCACCCGTCTCGATCTGCTGCACGGCGTGCGCGCTGAGATGGAGCCCGGCCTGTCGCCGGGCCAGCTTGAAGGCGTCGAGAAAATGCTGCGCACCCTGATGCCGTGGCGTAAAGGGCCGTTCTCGCTGTATGGCATCGATATCGATACCGAATGGCATTCCGACTGGAAATGGGATCGCGTGCTGCCGCACATTTCTCCGCTGGCCGGACGCACCATTCTCGATGTCGGCTGCGGCAGCGGTTATCACCTGTGGCGCATGATCGGCGCCGGCGCACATCTCGCCGTAGGCATCGATCCGATGCAACTGTTCCTGTGCCAGTTCGAAGCGGTGCGCAAGCTGTTGGGCGGCGATCAGCGCGCCCACCTGCTGCCGCTCGGCATCGAGCAATTGCCGGATTTGGCGGCGTTCGATACCGTGTTCTCAATGGGGGTGCTGTATCACCGCCGCTCGCCGCTCGATCATCTGTATCAACTGAAAAATCAGCTGGTAGCTGAAGGCGAACTGGTGCTGGAAACGCTGGTGGTGGAAGGCGATCGCCACCAGGTGCTGGTGCCGGGCGATCGATATGCGCAGATGCGCAACGTGTATTTCATCCCTTCCGCCGAGGCGCTGAAATGCTGGCTGGAGAAGTGCGGTTTCGTCGACGTGAAGATTGCCGATATGTGCGTCACCAGTCTCGAAGAGCAGCGCCGCACCGACTGGATGACCAGCGAATCACTGGCCGAATTCCTCGATCCGAACGATCGCAGCAAAACGGTGGAAGG
>NZ_JVEL01000140.1:0-249 GCF_001076875.1 Serratia sp. 506_PEND | reverse complement strand
GCCAGGATGCGGAAAAATCGGACTTCACCCAGCTTATTGAAGTCTCATTGGCCTACCGCAAAATCACCTGGGATCACCTCAAATCCGGCTCGTCCGGCAGTGATGACTGGCGCAAGCCGGTAGCCGCTTAACCGTGATACAGCCCGGGCTTCGGCCCGGGCTGTTCAGTGCTGAGGTGTGGCCCCGGCCAGACCTGAACACTGAGACGAGACATGGACCCCGAACGGTGAAAGCCGGGCGTGCGGTAGC
>NZ_JVEL01000139.1:0-13296 GCF_001076875.1 Serratia sp. 506_PEND | reverse complement strand
CTAATAGACTGATAATTCCCTGGGCACCAATAGAAGATAAAATATATTTGGTATAGAGTGAGGGAAAGCCATTAAGTGCATCAATATGAAAAGTACTATCCTCTATAAAAATATTTGTAGCGGGCACATGCGGAATCTGACTTAATTTGAAAAGTAAGTTTTCCTGAGGATTATCTGTTTGTAGTTCTTTAAAATCAAAACTTTTATGGACCAAGTTTATTTGCGTTTGACTAGTGAAAACAGACTGGGCGTAAGTAAACTTCTTTAAATTGGATGTGTAAAAAAAAAGCGTCATAGTTAAGCCACAACTTCATTTATTTTAGACTTGGCATGAAATCCATTCAAACCCGCAGACGCGCAGTACGCACCTACATGATAACAAATAAGATCTGTACCAATTGCAGGTTGATATTCATCAACGTAGTACAAAAGACCTAAAAAGTCAAGTGCCGTACAGGAATTACCGTAGACGCGAAGCGTTAGATAATCGCAGGACTGAGACTGAACGTCAGGATCTTCATTTCGAATGAAAAATTCCATTGCTGCAGGTTTAATTCTCCGGGCCAAATAAAGGCCAGAAACTTGAGAGATGCCAGTATTGATGATCACATAGGGAAGAGACGCAGTAAGGTTAATATCAGATATGCTACAATGCAGTTTTCCGCATCGGCTAATGATGGCGCGGCCGCTTTCAAATATAACCTGAGTGTTGAAAGCCAGTCTAGACTTTATGATTTCGGTTGTTTTCTGTGAAATAGAGGTGTTTTTTTCGGTCAGGTGAAGATTATCCCGTGATGCAAAAGGGGCGGGAAATCCGCCGCCAAAATTAATATTTTTAATCGCAATATTGGTGTTTTTCTTAATCTGTTCCGTCAGGTCGAGGCAGTGAGCGATAACATCGGGAAACATGCTGATTTCTTTGATTTGAGAACCAATATAAAAATGGAATCCAGAAATAGCACTGGGAGATATCCTGCCCGAATTTAGAAAAATACACAGATTTTCAGGAGTAATACCGAAGTGGCTGGCAGGTAATCCATTATATATTCCGTATTCGGCTGGTGGCGAAAATGAAATTCTTATTATTGCCTGAATGGAACTGACCTCATGATTATATGCTAGGAAAAGCTCAAAATCATTCTCGGATTCAACCGAATAGATTATCTGGTTGAAAATAGATAGTCTTTTTAATAGTGCTGGATTGATATTATACTTATCATGGCCGGTCAGCATTATGATCTTACTACGCACTTCTGCTCTAGCTATAATATCCAATTCTGCTGGTGATGCAATATCGAAACCATCGCAAATTTTGGACAATGACATGATTAAATCATAATTATTGTTCGCTTTAAGAGAGTAAAGAAGAGCGGAGCCTGACGGCAGTAAATTTTTAACAGACTGATAGTCGTAATTTAAGTGCTCAGAGTTATAGGCAATATATGGCTCAGGCAGCACTGTTTTTTTCAAAAGCATCAATAACCTCCCTAACTTTCACAGAGTCATTAGTCAGCAATCTTTCAAGTGTGGCATCATCAAGGGAAATGCCTGAAACAGATTCCAATTCGACAATGAGACCGACAATCAGGAGTGAATCTAGGCCGAGAGAAAAAAGATGCATGTCTTCTATATTTTCATTAACTGAATCAGCGCCAAGATTCGCACTAATAAAACTCTGTATGGCGTCAAGCATGGGACGTTCTCCTTTGCAAGGATTTTAAGGTTGTATAACAGTCAAGATTTATTATATGAAGTAAGGAGTTATTAAACATTAACTGTGATGATTTGATATCGCAATACAGTTGAGTGAATTCAAAATCATTATCAACGACATAGCCTTTCTTAAATCCTAAAATCAGAAGACAGGATTCTATACCAGATGTCACATTTTCAGAAACTATTATTTTCAATGAGTTAACATCGGTATGAAAGGCCATCTTATCCTTATAAGAGAGCCAAGATAATGAATTTAAGTGTCTGGATTCCAGCTGAGCGATAAGCTGATTATTGATGTGAGACTGATTTAATAGTTTAGACAAAGACTCAGCGTAAAAATCTTCCGACAACTTTTTAGACAACTTCAGACGGGTCTCCATGGTATATTCTACCGCTCTGTCGAAAGAGGCTGACCAGGCAACTGACCACAAAAGATGAGCATAGAAAGCCAGTACATCGTTTATAATGTGTGCAGCATCATGTCTGATAATAACACACTCGTCTGTTTTTACTTGGAAACTTATTTTTTTTATGTGGTTATGAGACATCCCCAAACAATTAATATCCTCAGAATGCAATATCTGCATCTTTTGTTTTTTTACCAGGAACAACTTAAGCTCCTTTTTGTGAACGCCGGTGAACAGTAAATGAGACGAATAATCAAAATAACTTACAATGGGACATTCACGCTGGAGTGTATCAAGTTCATTTTCCAGTTCCAGAGGTGTACTCAGTCGTGGACCTTTTATGGAAGTCGTTGCTGAAGAAATGAGTCCTGTATCGCTAAGATCCAAATCGTGTCGCAACTCACTATGGTAGAGGGCATAGAGTACCTGAAGATGTTGAGTAAATGTCACCGCCAGAGAAAGTGACCGCTGTGCCAGTACCTGAATGGTAAACTTGATATCGGCGTAACTTATATCACCACGTATGAAAGCACAATTAAAGGCAGTATCGCGTAATGCTGAGGCCAGCATTACGGTATTGCCAGCATGCTGTATTTTATCATAATGATTGGTTGATTTGTTTGAAGAGAGAGTACTCATTACTGAGAGCGTCCTTAATTAAATTGATAATAGACGAAAGATCATGGTCTTTATTATGAATTAGCTTATCAGACAGCTGTTCCACGATGTTTTTATACTGCTCAGATAAGGTGCCAAGCTGGACGGCCTGGGCAGCAGACAGATTGAAATGCTGAATGAAATTAGACAGCCAGCATCGTGTTATATAAAGCTTCCAGAAATTCCTGGTCCAGACTGGAATTTTATTAGTTAAACGGTTGACAACAAGATCGTCATTAATATCTTCAAGGATCTCGACGGAAGTTTTATCCGAGTAAGAATGAAGATAGGCAGAAATATACTTTTTAAATGTACTGACGATCTCACTATCAGAAATACTGACTTTTGGTTTAGACAGAACAAAAAAGGCAGAAATGATTGACTCTTCCGTATCAAAAAAATGATTCCATGTTAACACCTTAAATTTAGGGTCGGTGGTTCTGAATATAATATTATTATTCTTTGGATTATATTCATTCGAGAATACAAGGTGTGGAATTTCAACAGGAAGGCTGACATTAATGTACTTCATTCTTTTTAACAGCGTTCCATAGGGGTGCTCAATGACTACGCCCATAGTTTCTGATGATTGCTGGAAAAAAAGATCCATTTGCGACTTGGTAAAATTCGTCTGTCTGATAACAAAACCTAACTCAGATAATGCCTGTACAGGATGAACATCTTCGATCATCAAACGACGTTTTTCTGACTGATAGTAAAGAAAAGGTTTGAAAAAAGCATATTTTTCGACTGGAGAGTAGACCGAATCGTAAAGAATACTCACAATAGACTGCATACGACAGTCATAAGGCATAACTGACATTATAACATTCCTTTCAAATTGATATTCTCAGTATAGTTATAGCTGATTTTGACTTGTAATACTCTGACGCCAAATTCAAGATTAAGAAATTGTATGAGTTGGGAAGATAAGGTCTCCTCCGACTCAATCTTTCTGTCCAGAGAAATATAAAAAATACCTTTATCATAAAATAAATTTGAGCGACTGCAGAAGACTGCCGCTATCCATTCCCGTAATTTTTTGATGTCGACACGTCGACCGTTTACTTTGACTAAATCAGAATTACGTCCGCGGAAAGTTACATGACCGTTTTCAAGATCAATGCTGTCACCGGTGTACAGATAGGTTTCACCGTGGTAATGAAGAAACTGGCAGGGGCCACCATTTTTGTAACCGGCAACTACATTGTCCCCATTAACCATGCAGACTCCCTGTCCCCGTTCGGCCAACTGATCTTTTTTTAATACCTTAATCGTGACGCCCGGTAGAGCTATGCCGCAATAGTCCGCATTTACAGCACAAATTTCAGGTGGCGTGATACTGACTCTTTTGCATTCTGTAATTCCATACATTGTAATGATTTGGGTGTGGGGAAGCAGTGTGCTGCATTCATCCAGCAAAGATTGAGGGAGACTTTCACCTGTCAGTGTAATAAATTGGGGAGAAGCAACAGACGAATTCTTCTTCCTGTATTCTGCATACAGCTTTAGTATTCCTGGGATAAAACAAAAAAAATTCGCATTAAATCTTTCAAACTCAGAAAAAACATGGCCGACTTTACGTCGGATATCACTATAAATAATTGAAGCCCCAACGGTACTGCACATTAAAAACTGGTAGGCACTATAATCAAATGATAGTGGGGTGCAAATGGCGATTCGTGAAGATGAGTCATATTTAAGTACAGACATAATACTTTGTGAAGAAAAAAATAGATTGTTAGTTGTTGATATTATTTCAGTAGATTTCCCACTGGATGTACCCGATGAAAAAAAGGACAAAGTGGCACGTTCTGAACGATCAGTAGTAAGGAGATATGTCAATTTAGACTGTATTTCTGTAATGTCATCGTTATAGTTAAAAGTCAGTTGCTGCAGAACAAGATGATCCAAACTGTCTTCTTCACTGAAACTGCTGTTCAGCAATTTAACTTGCTTTCCGGCATAAAATGAGGCCAGTATTTTGCTATAGGTTAACCAAGCTGTTGATTCTTTAATGGTGACAATATCACTGAGAGTGGTATCATTTTTGATGAGATGGCTAAGTCTGAAAACGGATATCAACAGATCTTGGTATAAGTAGTGCTTATTATTCTCTGTAAGAAATAAATTATCGCGATTTCGATAAATATTAAGCATGATAAATGAAAAGAAACTCATTGAATTTTCTCCATATGTACATCAAATGCATACACTCTGTCAGCAGTGGCGATAGTTTCATCACGATGAGCGACAATTATTCGGGTGCATGATAATTGTCTAATATTGTCACTGATTTTCTGTTCCGTCAGCTTATCTAGGTGACTTGTCGATTCGTCAAAAATAATCAATCCGGGTTTCTTGTATAAAGCTCTGGCAATTAAAATACGCTGTATCTGCCCGCCGGACAGGATCAGCGTATCTGCTGAAAGGGGTGTATTATAACGCAAAGGAAGGGACTCTATGATACCGGATATTTCTGCCAGTTCAGCACACTTTATCATCCACGAAATATTCGGTTCACTCTCGAAGTTGGTAATGTTTTCCTGCACGGAACCATGAAGAAGTACATCGTTCTGTTGTACTATCGCAATAGCCTTACGATACTGTTCTTTGATCAGTACAGACAGTTCAGTGCCATTAATAAAGATATTTCCGGTATAATCCAGTAGGGAACATGATAAAATTTTAGCTAGGGTAGACTTACCACATCCAGATTGTCCAACTAGGGCAATTGACTCACCAGGCTGAATGTGTAAGTTAAAATCTTTCAGTATCATATTACTTTGATCATCATATTGGTAAGATAGTCCTTCAATCCGGATATCTAGACCGGCACTGTCTCCAGGGGGTAAGGGAATATTTCCGCTATCTTCAGACTTACTGTTTATTAACAGGTCAATCCTGTTCAAGTAGGCTCGCATTAATTTTATTTCAAACACTTTATTGATAAAAAGCGTCAACCTTGTAAACATCAGTTCACGCAAAAAAATAAAGCTGAAGAATGCACCAACGGAGAGATTCCAGTTTAATACTGCGTAACCACCAATAATGGCCGAGATGACCTGATCGAACTTATTCAAGAGATTTTTAATTTCTTCAGAAGCCATCATGAAATTATCATATTTTTTTTTATCATCTTCTATATCAACGGAGAGTTCTTGCCATTTTTTAAATTTCACCTGATGCGCATTCATTAATCTTATCACTGAGAAATTTCTTATTATTTCCAGAGCGGTAGTGTACAACTTTGGCATTTTTGCCAATTCATTGTTTTTGAATCTGATCTGTTCTAAATAAAAACATGCCCGAAGTGATATGAATAATAAAATAAGGAGGCCAGAAGAAAAGGTCAGATTTATATCAATTTTAGCAATGCACAACATCGCAATAACAGAAAATATCAGTCCATTAAAAAGAGTTGAGATATCTGTAGATAATATTTTTCTCAAAATATCGATTGAATTAATACGTGACAACAAGTCAGCTGGAGTGTTGCGCTCAAAAAACTCAACCGGATAAGTGAATACTTTATTGTAAATTCGCTCATTAAGTAGGGTATAAAAACTTTGATTGATATTGAGAGTGAGTTTATTTCTGATAAGGCTTACGAATAAAACAATGACAAGTGATACTACAATATAGGCAAGGCTTGAATAAACAGTCGACATGTCGTGGTGGCCTATAATATGGTTTATGACCCATCCATAATAGAATGATATAAACACATAAAAAGACTCAACTAAAACAGTCAGCAGAGTTATTATTATTGTACTTTTACCTATGAACTCTTTGACACTAAACAGTGTGTTGACGAGTTTTCTTTTTTTATTATTTGTTTGTTCAACAAAATTTTTATCAGGGTATAAAAATAAAAAAACACCGCAATAATTTTTTTTGAACTCATCATGGCTGATGTTTCTGACCCCTGAGACTGGATCAATAATCACGTAATAATGAAGGGAGATGCTTTTCAATACGACATAATGATTACCTGCCCAGTGGAGGATGACCGGATGATCAAAACGGGTAGTCGCATCGATTTCTGCCCTTAAAGCTTTACAAGCCAAGTTATATTTCCCTGCATACTTTTTAATGGAGAATAACGTTGTCCCACGCATTGATACCTTGATATTCTCTTTTATTTCCTGAACTGAAACTTTCTTTCCCCACCATGACAAAATCATACTTAAACATGCAATACCACAGTCTGCTATTTCACTTTGTATTGCAGGTGTAATTTTTCTTTTATTTTTTTTTCTGAGCATGGGATACCAGATACCTTGATATTAAAAATTAAAACGTAAGATGTTGATGCCATATTTCTGTATTTTATTCAGACCAATAAATTAAATTATTAACTACATTAACTAAGTGTGTTCCTCCAGAGAAATATGTCTGTTTTATATTGCTCCAGAGGAACAGTATCGGTATTAAATGATTGCCCGTGTCAATTCATCATACAGCTCAGCCCTGTTCTTCAGCGAAAGATAAAATTGTGGAGCGGTAAAGTTATATTTTTCACGAAGATAGTCCAAACTTATTGGCTTTATCTTACGAACTTCTTTTATAGGGATAGCCAGGCCGAAATCCTTTTCAATAAAATAGTCATAAACTGATTTCCCGTTTCCAGGTATTGCCGATTCGGCTATCTCAGCAATTTTTTTTGCATTTCCTGTAATGGGTTCATCCAGAAGAATTACTCCTTGTATCTCTTTTATCGGATATGTCACATATATGAAAGCTAACGTGCTTTCCCGGCGAAATCGTCTTCTGAATTCATGCTTTTTAATGCCGGAATCGATCATGTCCCATGCGTTTTTATGAAGGCTCAATACTATCGTATCTGCCGCAGAAAGTAATTTCAAATTATTCCTCCACCTGTGATGCTATTAATTCTTTACATTCAGAGATAATTTCTCTTGTTACAACCAGCGGGCGCGTAATGTTATTGAGGCTGCTGGTTTCTTTTGCCAGCATGATACCATTGATGCCATCAAGAATAGCGTAGGTCAAACCTGAAATCTCAGATCTTGCAGGAACATACCATTCACAGCTACTTTCCAGAATCTGAGTCGATAGAATAACGGGTTTATTCACTTTTTTGCACGCTTCTGTTATGATCTTCTGGTTTGTTCCCAATCTGAAATAATCTGCGGTTACCGCGAGGTCGCCCCGAGCGATAATAACCGCATCGACTCTTTCTGTCAGTTGACTAATGTTATCCACGCCTTGCTGTGTCTCAATCTTGATCACGAAGCGTGTGTTTTTCCGGGTTATACCATAACCGGACAGTATTTCGAATGCTCTTTGCAGCTGTTGAACGTCATTAATAAATGAGAGAGCAATCCAGTCCGGGCGGGTTTGAGCTACAAAGTTCAACATTTCATTATCTTGTTCTGCTTCGACGATATGTCCGAAATTAACAGATTTTTGACATGGTATATAACCATCATTCAGCACAATAGCATTAAAACTGTCATCTGAGAGCTGCTCGTTAACCTTTAGGGCAAGTTCACCATCACCGATACTAAATTCATACTCCGGCTTGATAAACTGTGCTATGTCGGGATAGTTAACAGGAATAAAATCATGAAAATTTGTACTTTCTTTCCCTGTTTTAAAAGTGACAAGATCCCCTTTTTTGACCGCGTGTATTCTTTCAGGTAGCATTCCTATCCTGATTTTCCTGCCGGGGAAGGGCAAGTCAAGCATAATTGCGATATTGCCCGCCCTATCCGATTTTTCGATAGAATTACGGGCAATTTTGATTCTGCGAGAGTGCTCAACATAACCTAAATCCGCTGCAATATTGTATCGTAAAACACTAACGCCATGTAGGAGTAATAAATCGATACCCTCAGGTTCACAGCAAGGCATACCTATAGTGGCGATTATAAAAGGATTGCATTTTTGAGTTAGGCTGTTTTTTAAAAATTCCACTGCAATATCTCCTGATGATGTTTGATCACGTCGTGAGTTATTTTTCCATTAGTGGTAATCATACCATTAATAAATGTATCACTCATTGTTCCGTCAGACTGGATTTTTTTAAAACACTCGAAAAAATAGGGACGGTAAATATCGTTAGCGTAGGCTACACTTGTTATAGGAGCAGCGGCGGGAAGATTGTCAATTTTGATATGCATTACATCGTGTAAATAGAAAAATGGATCATTCAATTTCGTATTTTCCACGAACGTTTCAATGTATCCCGGACCATAGCCCGCAGTCGCATCAATGAGAATTGCACCAGGTTTCATATCCTTAACCATTTCTTTTGAAATCATCGTTGGCGTGTCGTAGGTTGATATCAAAATTGCGCCAATTGCGATATCTGCTTCTTGAAGCTCCTTTTTCAGACGCTGAGGTTCATTGACGTAAGCATTAAAATTAAGGCCGACCAAATCGGATTTCAGCTTGTCCAATGCCCTTTGGGCAGAGACTAGGAAAGTAACGTTACAGCCATTTTCAATAAGAGTTTTAGCTGCCGCTTTGGCAACATTTCCGCTGCCAATAATCAGCACATTTGTTTCAGGGTTCATGCTTTTATCTTTACAAATTATCTTTCCTGCAGTCCCACTAGGCAACAAAGAATAATAGAGCGCATATATAGCCGCAATACGTCCTGCCATTGCTCCTCCAGCTTTTGCAAGACAGAAAGCTTCACCATCATGACAGAACTCCAGTGATACAGCGGTCACTTTCTTTTCTAACAGTGTCCGTATAAGATTTTCATTGTTTTCAGCATGAAATATGGCAAAAATATGTTGATTTTCTCTTATGCTGTCATATTCTTCAGGAAGTGGAGCTTTATACTTCACGATGTAATCGCATTTTTTCCAAATGCTTGTTGCATCAATTATTTTTGCGCCAGCAGTGATATACTCCTGATCAGTAATATTTACAGCCTCACCTGCACCCTGCTCGACGAAGATGTCGTAACCTAGCTCAAATAATATTTTGACAGTTTCAGGATTTGCAATGACACGGCGTTCACTTTTGATGAGTTCTTTAAGGATCCCAATTGACATTTTCATTCTCACAATTTCAATGGTTGTAGATTAGTGACTTTTTCAAGCCCCCAGGGAATTGATTCATTATTTATATCTGAACTGATGATTTGGTCATTAAAAACCTGAGTGGGCTTCTCTGTATTATTATTTTTATTAGATGTTTTTTTTGCGCAAAAATATACCATCAGCATTTTGTCTGATATCAGTTTTTTTCTTAAAATATTTTTATCCCAGTGCCAAAATGTTTGTTGAGTATGATTTGTTTTCCTGACTGACATCTCTGCAAGGTAACAATGTTGAATTTGATAACCACGCGATGAATAGAAATCATAGTAGAGCTGTGGGCTAATCTGATAATATCCATGATCTAGAAAACCATGAGCTGGCGTTATATGAACGACAAAGCCTTCTTCTTTAAGCATCGCATCGATATTATTAAGCGCAGTGAACACATCGAAAATATGTTCGAGAGTGCCAGCATCCAGGATTAATGAGAATTTTTGTGCATAGCCGCTGTCAATTTTATAATTTAGATCCTGTTTGAAGTCGACATAAGGCTCATCTGTAATATCCATTACTTTTGGGAAAACACCAAAAATAGATGAAAATACAGCTTTATCATTGCAGTATCTTGAATAAGGCTCAACATATTTAAGATGTTCAAAGTCCTGTGAGAAATTAAAATTTTTCTTTGTGCCAATATTCTGTATGTTTTTTTCGATGAGTACTTTGGTTAATGTATCATAGTCAAAAAATACCATCTGTTTTCCAAGCGTCAGTACTTCACCCTTTATCGGATGGTTTTTTTTTAGTTCACAAAGATAATTTAATGCTGAAAGACTGATGCTCATTATATCAAACCTTATTCATGTGTCGGAGAAGTGGTTTTTCTGTCCAGCGAGGAGCAAAAGAACGCCATGGGTCATCAAATAAAGAATACAATTGTAATTCTAATGGTTTTAAACTGTTTCTGATTTCCTGTAGCTGAGAGTTGTTCCATTTTTGCTCAAGCCATCTGGGACCATATTCGATGAAAATTACTTGTCGAATAATATCACTGTGGTTTGGACCTCGGCCATGTAACATGCGAGGATCAAACATGATTACATCACCAGCTTCCAGTCTCAAAATTTTCTGGGGAATGTCTGAATCAGTTGACTTCTGATATTGCGTGCCAGGTACAACGATAAAGTTTCCCCGATTAAGCTCCATGCCATCTGTAAGCCATAAAGCAAATTTCACACCTAGATCAGGGTAGGGGTATCCTAGCTTCTCATATAGCTCGCCACTGTCTCTGTGAATGGCCATACCTTTTTTATCGAGTTTCTGTTTGGGGTTTATCTGGGCGCCGAAATAATTTATTTGTATATCATCGCCCTGTAACAATGTGGCTAGTTCTAGCAGATGATTGTTAATCGCTAATTTTCTAAATACAGGAGAAAGTAGCAGGCTGTCACCATGTATTTCAAGTTTGGTATGTGGCTTTTCTTTTCCTTCTTTGTCAAAATATATTTTCCATTTTTTTGTCAAAAAATCAGACATAACCTTCCGCTCGGTATGACTGATACAGTTTTTTATTGTATAAAATCCATGCTCTCTATATTTTTCGATTATCTCTGAAGGATTAATAGTTTCAAGTGATTTCATAATTTGCTCACTATTTCACTTACGGGAACTGCATGAAATAACATCTCGGGATGTTTTACCCATCTAGTGGTCAGGCTGTGCAAGGCTTTGAGGTAAGGCTCTCTTTCATTATCTTGCATTTTAGAAATGTCCAGAAGGAAAGGAGGGATATCATTGCCATATCCTTTTTTCATATATATTGACTTCGACAGTTTACGACCGTCATTGGTTATTACAACAGGTGTGTAAATTTTCTTTGGTATATTTATGGGGTTTCCACCTAATTTGCAAAATCCAGGTAATATGACATCATGAAACCAGTTTCCTGCCCAGTCACTACCATCTATCATAATCTCAACGGTTTTATTTTTTATGCCGTTTTTAGCCAGAGTATATTGCTTGGCAATGTCTCGTGGTGCCGTTCCTGTATCCAGAAATACCGGGGTGTGTTTTTTTACTGTTGTCTCATGCTGACCGTGAACAGGACATATTGCTATAAGTCTGATATCCTTTTCCTGATTGAGTACGAAGGGTGTATGTGAGGAATCTTTTTCAATAATTCCACAGATAGGGCATGGCGATCTGACATGAATAGACTTGCCACCAGGATTGGTTATTTTTGTAAATTGGTTGTTTTTCATTAACATTTCATGTAATGCATGATAAAAATCTTTATTCAGGCAAAATTCACTATAGTCGCGGATTTGGTAATCAATAGCTGAGAATGAGGAGAAGAACTTCAGACAACGGTCATAAATCGTTCTGTTTACCGAAAAAATATTTACGCCATTGCATTCCTGCTTTAACATATATTGATAACTGGTTCCACTAACAACTTCTCTCTGACCAGGAGCATTATCTAACAGATCGACTATAATCTTAACTGTCTTTCCATATGTCTGTCGAAAATAATCAGCAATGTTAAATACATATGAAAATGTAAGCAGCGTACCGACATGTGGCGGGCTGTTAGGCTGTGATGATGTCGTGATAGTGATTCCAGCGGCATTACGGATTTCGTCAATATATAAGTCTTCTATTTTTTCAATCAGATGTGTTATACCAACCCGGGGAAATTCCATTTTACTTCCTTCTTAAACTGTAAATTATGACTTTAGAATAATTTTTCTCATTCAATTCCACTTCAATTAAATCGACTACTTCGGCATTATTATCTTCAGCAATTTTCAGAATGTTTTCACAAGTCACAAAACTGTTAACTATGCCTATATTTTGAGCGTATTCTTCTGTAAAAAGCCAGTTGGCTCCTATTAGATCGCCATTTTGTTGCAGATTTGATAATGCATAATTGAAACAGTCTCTGAACTTTTCGTAACTGCCACATAAACTGAAAACACCAAACGCCGTAATCAGATCTACTTTGCTATCATTACTCCACGGCTGAAACGCATCGATAATTCTTACACCGGACAGTGATGCTTTATGATTAGCGACACGTTGCTGGTAATCGGTTATGCCGTTAGCGATAGCTGCTTCTTTATAACCTCTAGGAATATCCTGTTCGATAATGTAACCGAGGAAAAGTTTTAGGCTGTTCATATTAAAGTCTGTAATTAGGATTTTTTTACAGCTTTTAATCGGCATTGACCAGTACAGTGAAATACCTCCTGATCCTAAATCAATCCAGTAATCAGGTTTTTTATTAAGCAACAGTCTGAATATCTCTTCAACTCCTTTTCCTTGTAAATATCCTGTGCTATATTGTGTGTTATAGTAATCTTCATAATATTCTTTGTCATATATTATCATAGCTTGCAAAATACCTTATTGTTTTAATTCCTTTAACTTTTTTAAAGTCATTCCCATAATCTTTTTCCAGTAATTCTTCATCTGAAATGTCTAAGTTTAAAAAG
>NZ_JVEL01000138.1:0-15262 GCF_001076875.1 Serratia sp. 506_PEND | reverse complement strand
CCATGGCTGTACTGGGTTAAACGGATCGCTGGCGATGTCATAGTCCACTCCCTTCGGTAACGGCACTCAAGATAACATAGGGTAGCGCTTGCCGAGGGGATTGATAAGAGCGCGCCGCGGATAAGCGAGCGGCCTGCTCAGAAACCATGCAATTTTGCGGGGTTTGGCGCATTTTCGCCGCGCCCCGTTGGAAAAAACTTAGAAATAGCTGACGAAAGGCGTGCTGTCTGGCGGCGTCACTTTGGTGGCGGCCTTCAACTGCGGCGTGCCCAGATAGAGGAAACCGACGATCTCATCCTGCTCGCGGCAGCCGAAGGCTTCGCGCACCAGCGCATGCTCGGTCCAGGCGCCGGTGCGCCAGATGCCGTTAAAACCCTGCGCCAACGCCGCCATCTGCATCGCCTGCACGGCGCAACCGGCGGAAACCACCTGCTCCCAGCGCGGCACCTTGGTTTCTTCAGTGCAATGCGCGATGACGGTGATGATCAGCGGCGCGCGGAACGGCGCCTTGGTGGCTTTTTCAATCGCCGCTTCGTCCAGTTGATCCTGCTTCGCCGCCGCCTGCAGCAGCTGGCTGAAACGCTCCAGGCCCTGATTTTCGATCATCACGAAACGCCATGGCTGCAGCGCGCCGTGATCGGGCGCACGCAGTCCCGCGTTGATGATATTTTGGCGCACTTCCCCCGCCGGCGCCGGTTCCGCCAGGCGTGAAGCCGAGCGGCGATTCAATAAAAGATCCAGAGCATCCATCGTAAACTCCTGATAACAATTTTCATTCCGGCCACGTTAACATAGCTAAACGACGAGTTACAGCCTCGGCGATAGCGTCTGTGTGCCACGATTTAAAGCTGACATTTACCCGGCCGCTCATTAGGATAGCGGAACATTCTCGACTCTTGTTGGAGAGCACATGCGCACATTGTGGCAAATTATTGCCGGCATTTTCCGGTGGACATGGCGTCTGCTGAATTTTATCAGGGAACTGATCCTTAACCTGTTCCTGGTCCTGCTGATCCTGGTTGGGGTTGGCATCTATCTGTCCTTCCAAAGTTCCTCCACCTCGACGGCCCCGGCGCGCGGCGCGCTGCTGGTCGATTTAAGCGGCGTGGTGGTCGATCAGCCTTCGGTAAACAACCGGGTGCGGCAATGGGGCCGTGAACTGTTGGGCGCCTCCAGCAGCCGCCTGCAGGAGAACTCGCTGTTCGACGTAGTCGACAGCATCCGCAAGGCCAAAGACGACAAAAACATTACCGGCATGGTGTTGCAGCTGAATGATTTCGTCGGCGCCGATCAGCCGTCGCTGCGCTATATCGGCAAAGCGCTGCGCGAGTTCCGCGACAGCGGCAAACCGATCTTCGCCATCGGCGACAGCTACAACCAAACGCAATACTACCTGGCCAGCTACGCCAACAAGGTCTTCCTGTCACCGCAGGGCGCGGTCGATCTGCACGGTTTCGCCACCAACAACCTGTACTACAAGTCGTTGCTGGACATGCTCAAGGTCACCACCAATATCTTCCGCGTCGGCACCTATAAATCGGCGGTCGAACCGCTGATCCGCGACGATATGTCCCCGGCGGCGCGCGAAGCGGACAGCCGTTGGATCGGCGGCCTGTGGCAGAACTACCTGGAGACCGTGGCCGCCAACCGCCAACTGACGCCGCAGCAGCTGTTCCCGGGCGCCGCCGGCGTGCTGAGCGGCCTGCAGGCGGCCGGTGGCGACACCGCCCGCTATGCGCTGGACAATAAGCTGGTGGATGAACTGGCGTCGCGCACCGCGATCGAAAATCAGCTGGTCAAGACCTTCGGCTGGGACAAACAGGTGAACGATTTCAACGCCATCAGCATCTATGACTATCAGCCGAAGCCGGACGCCAACCAGGGCGGCAAGATCGCCGTGGTGTTCGCCAACGGCGCCATCATGGACGGCCCGCAGACGCCGGGCAACGTCGGGGGTGACACCACCGCCGCCGAGCTGCGCCAGGCGCGTCTGGATCCGGCCGTCAAGGCCGTGGTGTTCCGCGTCAACAGTCCAGGCGGCAGCGTCAGCGCGTCCGAAGTGATCCGTTCCGAGCTGGCCGCCGTGCGCGCCGCCGGCAAACCGGTGGTGGTGTCGATGGGCGGCATGGCCGCGTCGGGCGGCTACTGGGTCTCGACGCCGGCCGACTATATCATCGCCAGCCCGAGCACCCTGACCGGTTCGATCGGCATTTTCGGCATCATCAATACCTACGAGAAAACCCTGGATACGCTGGGTGTGCACACCGACGGCGTGGCGACCTCGCCGCTGGCCGATATCGCGGTCACCAAGGCGCTGCCGCAGGAGTTCTCGCAGATGATGCAGCTGAACATCGAAAACGGGTATAAGAACTTCCTCGATCTGGTCGCCAAATCACGCAAGATGACCCCGCAGCAGGTTGACCAAATCGCGCAGGGCCACGTGTGGCTCGGCAGCGACGCCAAGGCCAACGGCCTGGTCGATCAGTTGGGCGATTTCGACGACGCGGTGAAGAAAGCCGCCGAGCTGGCAAAGCTGCAGCAGTGGCAGCTCGACTGGTTCGTCGATACCCCAAGCCTGAGCGATATGGTGCTCAGCCAGTTCGGCGTTTCCATTCACGCCATGCTGCCGGCCGCGATTCAGGCCATGCTGCCCGCCCCGCTGGCCTCGGTCGCCAACGCGGTGAAAGAACAACCGGGCTTGTTCAATAACCTGAACGATCCGCAAAACCGTTATGCGATCTGTCTCACCTGCGGAGATGTCCGCTAACAAATAATTCTGCAGCCCGGCCACCGCCGGGCTTTTTTTCTGCCGCCATGTCCCTATAATTCAGCCCATCTTATCTTTGTTAAAATCATAACCATGCAAAAGAAATCCATTTACGTCGCCTACACCGGCGGCACCATCGGCATGCAGCGCTCAGATCATGGCTACATCCCGGTTTCCGGCCACCTGCAGCGCCAGCTGGCGCTGATGCCCGAATTCCATCGGCCGGAGATGCCGGATTTCACCATTCATGAATACGCGCCATTGATTGACTCTTCAGACATGACGCCGGAAGACTGGCAGCACATCGCCGACGACATCAAGCAGAACTACGATCGCTACGACGGCTTCGTGATCCTGCATGGCACCGACACCATGGCGTTCACCGCCTCTGCGCTTTCCTTCATGCTGGAAAACCTGGCCAAACCGGTGATCGTTACCGGCTCGCAGATTCCGCTGGCGGAGCTGCGCTCCGATGGCCAAACCAACCTGCTCAACGCGCTGTATCTGGCGGCCAACCATCCGGTGAACGAAGTCAGCCTGTTCTTCAACAACAAGCTGTTCCGCGGCAACCGCACCACCAAAGCGCACGCCGACGGCTTCGACGCCTTCGCCTCCCCGAATTTGCCGCCGCTGCTGGAAGCCGGCATCCACATTCGCCGCCAGCAAGGCATCGACAGCCCGGCTTGCAACGGCGCGTTGCAGGTGCATGACATCACGCCGCAGCCGATCGGCGTGGTCACCATCTATCCGGGCATTTCCGGCGCGGTGGTGCGCAATTTCCTGCTGCAGCCGGTCAAGGCGCTGATCCTGCGCTCCTACGGCGTCGGCAACGCGCCGCAAAAGGCCGAACTGATCGACGAGTTGCGCGCGGCCTCTGAACGCGGCATCGTGGTGGTCAACCTGACGCAGTGCATCTCCGGGCGCGTCAATATGGAAGGCTACGCCACCGGCAACGCGCTGGCGCACGCCGGGGTGATCAGCGGTTTCGACATGACGGTGGAAGCCGCCCTGACCAAGCTGCACTATCTGTTGAGCCAGCCGCTGACGCCGGAACAAATCCGCGCCCTGATGCAGCAAGATCTGCGCGGCGAGCTGAGCATCAACGGTTAACCTACTGAACTCTGGAGCGGCGATGAAAACGGCCCTGTTGTTGATCGATCTGCAAAACGACTTCTGCCCCGGCGGCGCGCTGGCGGTCACGGAGGGCGACGCCGTTATCCCGGTCGCCAATCAGGCGATCGCCGCCTGCCTGGCGCGGGGCGAGCCGGTGGTGGCCAGCCAGGACTGGCATCCCGCCAATCACCGCAGCTTTGCGGTGAACTCCGATGCGCAGGTCGGCACCCTCGGTGAGCTGGAAGGCCTGCCGCAGGTGTGGTGGCCGGTGCACTGCGTGCAAGGGAGCCACGGCGCCGATTTTCATCCCCAGTTACAGCGGCAACACATCAATGCCGTCTTTCGCAAAGGGCAAGATACGAACATCGACAGCTACAGCGCGTTCTTCGATAACGGCCACCGTGCGCAAACCGAACTCCACGGCTGGCTGCAATCGCAGAGCGTCCAGCGGCTGGCGATCATGGGCCTGGCGACCGACTACTGCGTGAAGTTCAGCGTGCTGGATGCACTGGCTGCCGGCTATCCGACGCAGGTGATCGTCGACGGCTGCCGCGGCGTGAATCTGCAACCGGACGACAGTGAGCGAGCGCTGCAGGACATGGCGCGCGCCGGCGCGCAGCTAGTTACCCTGTCACAGTTTCTCGCCAACTAAATCCGCTCGGGCGCCACCGGCGCCCTCTCTGCGCGGCGGCGAAATTATCGACGCTGCTCACAATACCGCCTTTCTTATTCCCCAACGGCTTGTGACCGGCAGGCGCTTTTGCTGTTATGACTGCGACGCTTTTGGCGTCAATCGGTTATACGCATCCGGGGCCCGCTGAGCCCGGCTTTATTGTGCCCGCCCCTGGCGGTACGGTCGGCCTTGCCGACCACAAGGAGACTGACATGAAAATAACCCGAAAACTGCTGCCTTTGCTGGCGGCGGTGCAATTGGCTATGGCCGGCGCAAGCACGGCCCAGGCGGCCTATCTCTCCGTCGGCTACTTCAACGGCGGCGGCGACATCACCGCCGGCCCCGGTGGCGACATCGACAAGCTGGACGTGACGCAAATCACCCACCTCAACTATTCGTTCGGCCTGATTTACAACGACGAGAAAGACGAAACCAATGCGGCGCTGAAAGACCCCGCTCGCCGCCACCAGATCTACCTGTCGCCGAAAGTCACGGCCGATTTGCAACGGCTGCCGGTGCTGCGCAAACAGAACCCCGAGCTGAAAGTGCTGTTGTCGGTCGGCGGCTGGGGTGCACGCGGTTTCTCCGGCGCCGCCGCCACCGCGGAAAACCGGGCGATATTCATCCGCTCCGCGCTGCAGGTGATCGCACAGTACCGGCTGGATGGGATCGATCTGGACTGGGAATACCCGGTGAACGGCGCCTGGGGCTTGGTGGAAAGCCAACCGGCAGACCGCGACAACTTCACCCTGCTGCTGAAAGAGCTTCATCAGGCGCTGGGTAAAGGCAAGCTGTTAACCATCGCCGTCGGGGCCAACGTCAAAAGCGCACAGGAATGGGTCGATGTGAAAAATATTGCCCCTTACCTCGACTACATCAACCTGATGACCTACGACATGGCTTACGGCACACAGTACTTCAATGCCAACCTGTACGATTCAACGCGTTGGCCAACCGTGGCAGCCGCCGACCGCTACAGCGCCGATTTCGTGGTAAAGAATTATCTGGCAGCCGGATTGAAACCGGCGCAGATGAACCTGGGTATCGGTTTCTACGGCCGGGTACCGAAACGGGCGACCGAGGCAGGCATCGACTGGGACAAACCGGATGCCGCCAAGCATCCGGTGACGCGGCCTGACTTCAGCGCGCGAGAAATCGCCCTGTTCCGTACGCTGGGATTGGATCTCAGCAAAGACACTTATTTTAAATACCACGATATCGTCAACAAATTGCTCAACGATCCGCAGCAGCGTTTCCGCGAGCACTGGGATGACGATGCCAAAGTGCCATACCTGACGCTGCAATCCGCCGAAGGCAAACCGCTGTTCGCTATCTCCTACGAGAACCCGCGTTCGGTGGCCATCAAGGCCGAGTACATCAAAAGCCAGGGATTGGGCGGTGCGATGTTCTGGGAATACGGCGCGGACGATAACAACCGGCTGGCGCAGCAGTTGGCGGAATCGCTGAACATAAAGGGCGAGAAACGGTAAATCGACGGGGCGATGGCGACATCGCCCCGCTTTAGGGGAGGAGCTTTACTGCGGTTTGAGTTTGACCAGCGGCTCGGCAACGAACTGCTGTTTCAGCTCTTGCTTGCTCTTCATCACGATCTGCCCGTCGGTGCCGATGCTCATGTGCTGCGGATCGACATTGTTCATCGACTGCCACAGCATCACCGCCTGCAGGCTGTTTTCTTTCTGCTCCGGCGTCAGCGCCACGCCATCCGGCCATTTGCCCAGCTCAACCGCCTGTACCAGGCGCTGGTATATCTCGGGCGTCATCGCCGCAATCAGATCTTTCACGTCCATCAGAGCCTTTCTCGCTTACGGATGAATAATTAGCTGAATCGATTTTGTTGGTTAAATTACCACTTAACCGGCCGTTTGGTCGCCATTTTCGCCATCGGTGAAACTCAGCGAGGCGGAGTTGACGCAGTAGCGGTCGCCAGTCGGCTGCGGGCCATCGGGGAAAACGTGCCCCAGGTGCGCGTCGCAGTGGCCGCAGCGGATTTCAACACGATGCATATTATGTGAATTATCATCAAGATAACGGATTGCATCGGCGGAAACCGGCTCATAAAAGCTCGGCCAGCCGCAGCCTGAATCGTATTTGGTTTCGGAATAGAACAGCGGCTGGTTACAGCACAGGCAATGGTACACGCCCTCGCGCTTGTTGTGCAGCAATTTGCCGCTGAACGGCGCTTCGGTGCCACGCTGTTGCGTCACATAACGTTGGATTTCATTCAGTTCCGTGACCGGATGACCGGGGGTTGTCTCTTTAGCCATTTGTGCTTATCTCTGAATGTGGATAATGTCAACGAAAACAATGATTAATAATAACAAAAAATTAACACCGCTGCAGGAGTTTTTGGCCTAAACTGTAGCCCATAAAGGCCACGTCACGATGATATGTGATAACGATCACACATCTTGCGTATGCTGACTTTATACTTGGCGGCTTGTCCCCATATAACGGATGAGGCCGAGCGCAAATGGACTGTGCAATAAGCGTGCAAAACCACCCCTCCGGTTTGACTTGCCGCAAGTATTGACACGATTCCGCTTGACGCTGGGTAAGGTTTTTGTAATTTTACAACCAACCTTTTATTCACTAACAAATAGCTGGTGGAATATATGACTATCAAAGTAGGTATCAACGGTTTTGGCCGTATCGGTCGCATTGTTTTCCGTGCTGCTCAAGAGCGTTCTGACATCGAGATCGTTGCAATCAACGACCTGTTGGACGCAGAGTACATGGCTTACATGCTGAAGTATGACTCTACTCACGGCCGTTTCAACGGTACGGTAGAAGTTAAAGACGGCCACCTGGTTGTTAACGGCAAAACCATCCGTGTTACCGCAGAGAAAGACCCGGCTAACCTGAAGTGGAACGAAGTGGGCGTTGATGTGGTTGCTGAAGCGACCGGTATCTTCCTGACCGACGAAACCGCACGTAAACACATCACCGCCGGCGCTAAAAAAGTGGTTCTGACTGGCCCATCCAAAGATGCGACCCCAATGTTCGTTCGCGGCGCCAACTTTGACAAATATGCCGGCCAGGACATCGTGTCCAACGCCTCTTGCACCACCAACTGCCTGGCGCCACTGGCTAAAGTCATCAACGACAACTTCGGTATCGTTGAAGGCCTGATGACCACCGTTCACGCCACCACCGCGACTCAGAAAACCGTTGATGGCCCGTCTCACAAAGACTGGCGCGGCGGCCGCGGCGCATCCCAGAACATCATCCCTTCTTCTACCGGCGCAGCGAAAGCGGTTGGCGTGGTTCTGCCAGAGCTGAAAGGCAAACTGACCGGCATGGCGTTCCGCGTACCGACCCCTAACGTGTCCGTTGTTGACCTGACCGTGCGTCTGGAAAAACCGGCTACCTACGAAGAAATCAAGAAAGCCATCAAAGACGCCGCTGAAGGCTCTATGAAAGGCGTTCTGGGCTATGTTGAAGACGACGTGGTTTCCACCGATTTCAACGGCGAAGTGCTGACTTCCGTGTTCGATGCCAAAGCCGGTATCGCACTGAACGACAACTTCGTGAAACTGGTTTCCTGGTACGACAACGAAACCGGCTATTCCAACAAGGTTCTGGATCTGATCGCTCACATCTCCAAGTAATGGCATGATGTTAAGCTGATAATGAGGGCGACATTTTTGTCGCCCTTTTTTTACCCGTCATCTTTCGAGTCACCGCGTTGTTGGCTGCACACGCTCACCCCAGCCACTTACTTCGGTAAGCTCCTGAGGGTTCCTGTGCTTGCCGCCTGGCCGTGACCCGAAAGCTATAGGTTTCTTTGTATCTCCGGCAAACAATAGGTCATGAAATGAACGAGAAAATTTTCACCCTGCCCGTTTCCGAACAGATTTCTCCTTATATCAGCCAGCGGCAACTCGATGAGTTGGGCGTGGTTGTGGTGTCGCACCCGAAAGTGCGCGCGGCGGTCGCGCTGCAAGGCGCGCATTTGCTGGCCTGGCAACCTAGCGGGGAGCAGCCGGTGATTTGGCTCAGCAACAATACGCCTTTCGCCAAAGGCAAGGCCATCCGTGGCGGCGTGCCGATCTGCTGGCCGTGGTTCGGCCCGGTGGCGCAACCCTCCCACGGCTTTGCCCGCAACCAGCCCTGGAGTCTGACGGCGCACGATGAAGATGACAACGGCGTCATCCTGACCTTCACGCTGAAAGACAATGAGCAGACCCGCAAACTGTGGCCGCACGCCTTCACGCTGATTGCTCGCTTCAAGCTGGGTGAAGAGTGCGAAATCGAGCTGGAATCGCACGGCGATTATCAAGCCACGGCGGCGCTGCACAGTTACTTCCAGGTCGGCGACATCGATCGGGTCAGCGTGGCGGGTCTGGGCGAGCCTTATATCGACAAGGTGGCAGGCGGCGCAGAGGCGCACCAGACGGGCGAAGTGACCTTCATCGGCCAAACCGACCGCGTCTATACCCGCCCGGAAGCTTTCAGTCAGATCCGCGATCCGGCGCTCGCTCGCACCATCGAGGTTCACCACCATCATATGAGCGACGTCATCGCCTGGAACCCCGGCGTGGAACTCTCCTGCAGCATGGGGGATATGCCGAACGACGGTTACAAGACCATGGTCTGCATCGAGACAGGGCGCGTCAGCAAACCGCTGGTCGCTGCCGGCGAGCAACCCGCCCGTTTGGGAGTCACCTTCCGCAGCCGTAAGAAGGCCTGAGGAACCGTGCGCGGAAGCGCACCACTGATGTGCAAAAGGGGCGCCAGCGCCCCTTTTTGATGCACGCCATGCACGATAACCGTGCAATGCGTGATTAGAAGGTGTAGCTCACACCCGTCATCAACAAACCGGTGTAAGATTTATCCACCATCGGGCTGTCTTTCACTTCATCCGACAACTTCACATAGCGGCCGACGAAGAAGGCGTTCCAGCTTTTGTTGATCTGATAATTGGCGCTCAATTCGAGATACGGGGCCCAGCTATCGCCAGGCGTGTAGCTGTCCAGGCCGCTGCGGCGTGATTCATTGGCGCTGACGCCGTAGTAATATTTGTTCTGGTTCTTGCTGTTCCACATCACGCCCACGCCCGGGACCAGCGTCAGCGCGTCCAGATCAAACTTGTACAGATAAGCGACATCGCCCACCAGCCCGTTGCTGTTGTTCAGCGTGTCGCCGGTGAAAGTGGTACGAAGGGTGCCCCATTCCGCGTTGTGCGAATAGGCCAGGCCGGCCATCAGCGTGCCGCGACGCTTGTCGAGGCGCTTCATGCGATCGTCGTCGCTGTCGCCCGGACGGTAGCCCCATGGCGTGTAGTAACCCATGATGCTCAGCTGGTTTTCTTGATCTTTCCACAGGTAGTAACCGGCGGTCAGAGTACGGAAGTAGAAGTCGTCACCTTCATAGTCGATGACGGGCACCGGATAAACGCGGTCCTGATAACCGCGATACGCGTCCGGACTAACCAGCGCGGCAGCACCGAGTGACCAGGTCCCCGCCTGAGCACTTTGCGCACAAACCATTGCGGAAGCGATAATTGCTAGCGTTTTGAGTTTTGAAATCTTCACTGGTTCTTTTTCCATAAATTACAGGGTTAATAGCCGCGATAGTTTATGTGAAAATTTAGTTGCGTGCCTAATCTTTACAAAGGAAAACGACCAAGATCGAATAACTTATAGCGGAATTATGAATTAATCATGGCGGAACGATGACGTTTTATCCCGCAGGCCGCGCCAGACAAGGCATTTGGCTTCCACGGTAATAACTGAGTCATTGATATGACTTAAAAAAAGCTTTTTCTGCGGCAGGAAATTTTCCGGCAAGCAAACTAAGCTTAAATCAGAAGGTGAATTTATCCTGGGCCCAGTGGCATACAGCGCAACTCGCGATAATAAGCGCACCAAGTTGGCATACGGGTTGCTGTACTCAGGCGTATTCTCATCTTTCGGGAGCCAGAACACTATCACACGCTCTCTTTAACCTGTGCTAATAACGAAAGGACGGGCATCATGAACATATTTGACCACTATCGCCAGCGCTACGAAGCTGCCAAGGACGAAGAGTTCACACTGCAGGAATTTCTTACCATTTGCCGGCAAGATCGCAGTGCCTATGCCAACGCGGCCGAACGTCTGCTGATGGCTATCGGTGAACCTGTGATGGTCGACACTGCGCTAGAATCACGCCTGTCGCGCCTGTTCTCCAACCGCGTGATCGCACGCTATCCGGCCTTCGAAGAATTCTACGGCATGGAAGAGGCCATCGAACAGATCGTCTCTTACCTGAAACACGCCGCGCAGGGCCTGGAAGAGAAGAAACAGATCCTTTACCTGCTGGGCCCGGTGGGCGGCGGCAAGTCCTCGCTGGCAGAACGCCTTAAAGCGTTGATGCAGCGCGTGCCCATCTACACCCTCAGCGCCAACGGCGAACGCAGCCCGGTCAACGACCATCCGCTGTGCCTGTTTAATCCGCAGGAAGATGCCACGATCCTGGAAAAAGAGTTCAACATCCCAAGTCGCTATCTCGGCACCATCATGTCGCCGTGGGCGGCGAAGCGCCTGCATGAGTTCGGCGGCGACATCACCAAGTTTAAAGTCGTGAAAGTGCGCCCTTCCATTCTGGAACAGATCGCCATCGCCAAAACCGAGCCGGGCGATGAGAACAACCAGGACATCTCCGCGCTGGTCGGTAAAGTGGACATCCGTAAACTGGAGAACCACGCGCAGAACGACCCGGACGCCTACGGCTATTCCGGCGCCCTGTGCCGCGCCAACCAGGGGATTATGGAATTCGTCGAGATGTTCAAAGCGCCGATCAAGGTGCTGCATCCGCTGCTGACCGCAACCCAGGAAGGCAACTACAACGGCACCGAAGGCATCTCCGCCCTGCCGTTCAGCGGCATTATTCTGGCGCACTCCAACGAATCCGAGTGGGTGACCTTCCGCAACAACAAGAACAACGAAGCATTCCTCGACCGCGTGTACATCGTCAAGGTGCCTTACTGCCTGCGCGTGTCGGAAGAGATCAAGATTTACGACAAGCTGCTGGACCACAGCGAGCTGACTCACGCGCCCTGCGCGCCGGGCACCCTCGAAACGCTGGCGCGCTTTAGCGTGCTGTCGCGGCTGAAAGAGCCGGAAAACTCGAGCATTTACTCGAAAATGCGCGTGTATGACGGCGAAAGCCTCAAGGATACCGATCCGAAAGCCAAGTCCTATCAAGAGTACCGCGACTACGCCGGGGTTGACGAAGGCATGAACGGCCTCTCCACCCGTTTCGCCTTTAAAATCCTCTCGCGGGTATTCAACTTCGATCACGCCGAGGTGGCGGCCAACCCGGTACACCTGTTCTATGTGCTGGAGCAACAGATCGAGCGCGAACAGTTCCCGCAGGATTTGGCCGAGAAATACCTCGAACATCTGAAAGGCTATCTGATTCCGAAATACGCCGAGTTTATCGGCAAAGAGATCCAGACCGCCTATCTGGAATCCTACTCGGAATACGGACAGAACATTTTTGACCGTTACGTGACCTACGCGGACTTCTGGATCCAGGATCAGGAGTATCGCGACCCCGACACCGGTCAGCTGTTCGACCGCGAGTCTTTGAACGCCGAACTGGAGAAAATTGAAAAACCGGCCGGTATCAGCAACCCGAAAGATTTCCGTAACGAAATCGTGAACTTCGTGCTGCGTGCCCGCGCCAACAACAACGGCCGCAATCCGAACTGGACCAGCTACGAGAAGCTGCGCACCGTGATCGAGAAGAAAATGTTCTCCAATACCGAAGAGCTGTTGCCGGTGATTTCGTTTAACGCCAAAACGTCGACGGACGAGCAGAAAAAACACGACGACTTCGTCGACCGCATGATGGAAAAAGGCTATACCCGCAAGCAGGTGCGCCTGTTGTGTGAATGGTATCTGCGGGTCAGAAAATCCTCATAACGCCTCAGGTAAGCGGCATTATCAGGGCCATGTCCACAGTCATGGACGTTGCAGCGCAGCCCAAGGAGGGGCTAACACATTGCGCTGTCGCGACCGGGACATGAAGAGTTGGCAACGTCGTTTGGGGGAAGTATGGCCTATTTCATTGACCGGCGGCTGAACGGCAAAAACAAGAGCATGGTGAACCGCCAGCGCTTCTTGCGCCGTTACAAGTCGCAAATCAAACAGTCGATTGCCGAAGCCATCAACAAGCGTTCGGTCACCGACGTAGACAGCGGGGAGTCGGTTTCAATCCCCACTGACGATATCAACGAACCGATGTTTCATCAGGGGCGCGGCGGCACACGCCATCGCGTTCACCCTGGCAATGACCACTTCGTGCAGAACGATCGCGTTGAGCGGCCTCAGGGCGGCGCAGGCGGTGGCGGCGGCCAGGGCAACGCCAGCCAGGATGGTGAAGGCCAGGATGAATTCGTCTTCCAAATCTCCAAAGACGAGTACCTCGATCTTTTGTTCGAGGATCTCGCCCTGCCCAATCTGAAAAAGAATCAGTACAAGCAGTTGACCGAGTTCAAAACCCATCGTGCCGGCTATACCGCCAATGGCGTGCCGGCCAACATCAGCGTCGTGCGTTCGCTGCAGAACTCGCTGGCGCGACGTACCGCCATGACCGCTGGGAAAAGGCGCGCGTTGCACGAACTGGAAGACGAGTTGAACCAGCTGGAAAACACCGAACCGGTGCAGTTGCTGGAAGAGGAGCGGTTACGCAAGGAGATTGCCGAACTGCGCAAGAAAATCGAAAGCGTGCCGTTTATCGACACCTTCGACCTACGCTACAAAAACTATGAGCGCCGGCCGGAACCCTCCAGCCAAGCGGTGATGTTCTGCCTGATGGACGTGTCCGGCTCGATGGATCAGGCGACCAAAGACATGGCCAAACGTTTTTACATCCTGCTTTATCTGTTCCTGAGCCGTACCTATAAAAACGTCGAGGTGGTCTATATTCGCCACCACACCCAGGCGAAAGAGGTGGACGAACAGGAGTTCTTCTATTCGCAAGAAACCGGCGGCACCATCGTCTCCAGCGCGCTGAAGTTAATGAATGACGTAGTCGAAGAGCGTTATGACCCGGCGCAATGGAATATCTATGCCGCGCAAGCGTCGGACGGCGACAACTGGGCCGACGATTCACCGCTGTGTCATGAGCTGTTGGCGAAAAAGATCCTGCCGATGGTGCGTTATTACAGCTACATAGAAATCACTCGCCGCGCTCACCAAACGCTGTGGCGCGAATACGAGGATCTGCAGGCGAAATTCGACAACTTCGCCATGCAGCATATCCGCGAACCGGACGATATCTATCCGGTATTCCGCGAACTGTTCCGTAAGCAGACCGTGTGAATAACGCCGCGTGAATGTCACCACAGCCGGAAAGCGCCATTTTCCGGCTGTTTCTTTTTCGCATTATATATTTGCAAAATCCATGTTTATTTTTTAAACAATGACAACAACAATAATAAGTCAGATTCCCCAGAACGGTCCTCTCTATTATTTGTTCTTCTGAGGTTATTCCTAAACATCCGCCTCTGCCCCCGCACGGCTTGATAGGAATATTCCCATTCAGTTATCGTTACCCCATCGCTTAAGTCTCTTCCTAAGCGAAATTTGCCTCATTTTATTTTTCTATGGCTTCTCAGCCCGCTGCGGCGGGCATTTACCTGTCAGCAGGTTAGACATCATGATCGACTACACCCTCTATGGCCTCAACAAGCACGATGTTGATGAATACCATAAGCAAATATGTTGCCTGCTCGGCAAAAACGTGCTGCTGGTGTTGACCGCCAACAAGCCGATAACCAAACAGAACCTGCTCGCCAGCCTTATCCAGGAGATAGAAAAGCAGCCCGATGATTATTTTCAGCGGCTGCATCGCGCGGCGATAGAAATGATCGGCGTTAACGGGCGCTAAGGCGATATGCGTAAGGCAGACCTCTACGCCATTATTGCCGCCGCCGTCGTGTTGATGATGCTGTTATAGCGACATCAGCGCCTATCCCTAATTAGCGCCTATTACGCCGGCGCTTTCGTCCGGCGTAATAGGCAGCGAAGGGATAATCTGCCGCAGGATGTCACCTTTTAGTCCGGAGAACCTTCCTGCCCCTGCTTTATTTCAAACCGGCCGCTTCGTCAATCAAACTCGCCACCTCATCGGCATGGGAAACCAGCGAGGCATGGCTGGCATTCAGCACCATCACTTTCTTGGCCTGAAGCCGCTGCGCCATGCGCCGCTGATTCTCCGGCGCTATCATGCGATCGTCGCTGGAAAGTTGATACCATGACGGCTTATGTTTCCAGGCGGGTTCGCCGATGGTGTTGCCAAAGGTATCGGCCAGCGGAGCCTTCTGCGCCACCGCCATCACCAACGCCTCGTCGGCGGTCAGATCCTGGCAAAAGCTTTCGTGAAACTTGTCGGTTTTAATCCACAGATAACCGTCGCTGTCCGGGGCCAGATTCTCGACTGCCGCAGGAGGATGCACTTGCGTAATACCGCCGGCACTTTCACCGGCATCCGGCGCAAATGCGGCGATGTAGACCAGGCCAACCACGTTAGGCTGGTTGCCCATTTCCGTGATCACGGCACCGCCGTAAGAGTGCCCGACCAACAATACCGGCCCCGCTTGCTGCGCGACCATCTTGCGCGTACGTTCCGCATCCTCAGCCAGCGACGTCAACGGCATTTCCACCGCATGAATCGCCGTATATCCCCTGCGCGATAAC
>NZ_JVEL01000137.1:0-2528 GCF_001076875.1 Serratia sp. 506_PEND | reverse complement strand
AAGCGCCGCAGGGCTTTTTCGGCGAGGTCAACCTCTGGCTCGACGAGCGCATGACGGAACGCACCGCGCGCAGCGGCAAAACGGCGCGGGCCAAAACCTAATCACCGCCTTTCCTTAAAAAAGCGAAACACACTTTTCCCGCCTCTTCGGAAGGGGCGGGCGGGCCTTCTGCACCCTGTTACGGGAGCGGAACGGCATCGTTCATCCGAAAAAACTGCGGGCAGCCTTGTCGCCCGGTTAACCCTGTATGAAGGAGTCATCCCATGACGCAGAAAATAGTGATTGCCGGTTCCGGTTTTGCCGGTTTTTGGGCCGCCGTGTCCGCCATGCGCGCCATTGCCATCGCCGGTAAGCATGACGAGATCGAGGTGATCATGGTTTCACCGACGCCCACGGTCACCATCCGGCCACGCCTGTATGAAGCCGTGTTGGAAAATATGAACCCGGACATTTCCGCGCAACTCGCCGCCGTCGGCGTGCGGCACCTGGCCGGGGTTGTAGAGCGTATTGATGCCGCTGCTAAAACGCTCACGGTGGCGCCGACGACGGGGGAACTTCTGGAGTTGGCCTACGATCGTTTGGTGTGGGCCACCGGCAGCCGGCTGTCCGTGCCTGCGGTGCCGGGCTTTGCCGAATACGGTTTCAACGTCGATACGCTGGAAAGCGCGCAGCGTTTGGGCGCCCATATCAACGCGCTGGCGGCCAAACCCTCGACGCCGGCGCGCAACACCGCTGTGGTGGTGGGCGCGGGGCTGACCGGGCTGGAGAGCGCGGCGGAGATGCCGCAGCGGCTGCGGGATGCGCTGGGCAAAGACGAGAACGTGCGCGTGGTGATCGTCGATAGCGCGCCGGAAGTGGGCGCGGGGATGGGGGCAGAGCCGGGGGCGGTGATTCGCCAGGCGTTGGCGGAGTGCGGCGTGGAAGCGCGGGCCGGCCTGCGCGTCTCGGCCATCGACGCTGAGGGTGTGATGCTGTCGAACGGTGAGCGCATCGCCGCCAACACGGTGATCCTGGCGGCGGGCGTGCGGGCGCATCCGCTGACCGAGCAGATCCCTGGCGAGCGCGACGGCAGCGGCCGGGTGATCGGCGACGCCTTCCTGCGCGCGCCGGCGGCGGCGGGCATTTTCGTGACCGGCGATACGGTGAAGGCGGCGACCGACGATCTCGGTAATCACAACCTGATGACCTGCCAGCATGCGATGAGCCTTGGCCGCGTGGCCGGCCACAATGCGGCGGCGGAGCTGACGGGCTTGCCGACGCACCCGTACAGCCAGCCGAAGTATGTGACCTGTCTGGATCTGGGCCCCTGGGGCGCGCTGTACACCGAAGGCTGGGAGCGCCAGGTGCGCTTTACCCGTCAGGCAGGCAAAAAGATTAAGCAGGAGATCAACACGCAGTGGATTTATCCACCGGCGGCGGATCGCGAGGCGCTGTTCGCCATCGCCAATCCGGATTTCGTGATTGTGCCTTAAGGTCGTCAAAACGGGAGCGGCAACGTTCCCGTCGTCATTTTCCCAACGGCAGGAATGAACGCTCCGGCACCACGGTTTTCATCACCAGCGTGGAGCTCAGGCGTTGCACGCCCGGCAGGGCGGAGAGTTTCTCGTCATAAAGCTGCTGAAAGGCGGGCAGATCGCGAGCGATCACGTGCAACAGATAGTCGGGGTCGCCAAACAGCCGTTGTGCCTGCACCACCTGCGGAATGTCCACCATGGCGTTTTCGAAGGTTTCAACGGCGCGGCGATCGCCTTCGCGCATGGTGACGAACACCAGGGCGGAAAAGTTATAGCCCAGGCTGCCGGGATCGAGCTGGGCGCGGTAACCCCTGATCACCCCGGACTCCTCTAATGCCCGCACCCGGCGGTGGCAGGGGGACACGCTCAAACCGATCCGCTCGGCCAGCTCGGTCACCGACAAACGGCCGTCGGCCTGCAGTTCAGCAAGAATCTTGCGATCAATCTTATCCATTTGGAAAAATTTCCCCGTTTATGCCGATTTCAGGCAAGTAATTGAAAGCACATTTTAACGTCATGAGGATATTCTTGCCATCTGTTGAACGGTTTTACGGCCGCCGCGGCAGGCGGAGGCCGTTCTTCTTCCACGAGGAAAGCGCAATGGTTCTCTGTTCGGTGTGGCGCGGCGCGTTTGAGAGGGCGCCGGCATGACGCTCGCTCTTTTCGCCGCGTTTTGGGCGGTGTCGATTTTGTTGGTGATCACGCCAGGTATGGATTGGGCCTATGTGATCTCGGCGGGCATTCGCGGCCGGGTGGTGGTGCCCGCCGTCGCCGGCTTGCTGTTTGGCCATCTGCTGATGATTGCGATCGTGGTGGCGGGCGTCGGCGCGCTGCTGGTCGGCAACCCGCTGGCGCTGACGGCGCTCACCTTGCTGGGGGCGGCTTATCTGTTGTGGATCGGTTTCAACATGCTGCTGCACCCGCCGGTGCCCGGCGCCGGTGAAGATCAGCGTTCCGATTCCTGGCTGCGCTGGGCCGGCAAGGGCGTGTGCGTCAGCGGCTTGAACCCCAAGG
>NZ_JVEL01000136.1:0-2818 GCF_001076875.1 Serratia sp. 506_PEND | reverse complement strand
CCGGCAGACGTTTCCCCCACAGCTCCACTTCGGCGCCCAGTTCGACTTGCGGACAGGGCGTCAGATCCACCGCCAGCATATCCATTGATACCGTTCCCAGGGTGCGCGTCAGCACGCCGTCAACCCATACCGGCGTACCGGTCGGCGCATGACGCGGATAGCCATCGGCGTAACCGCAGGCCACCACACCGATACGCTGTGCGCCTGCGGCGCTGTAACGGCCACCGTAACCCACACGATCGCCAGACTTCAGTTGCTGAATGCCGATGATTTCACTGCTCAGCGTCATCGCCGGCTGCAGCCCCGTCGCCGCAACGTCATTCCAGCAACCGCTCGGCGAAGCGCCATAGAGAACGATCCCAGGACGGACCCAGCTGCCGTGGGTCGAAGGGTGCCACAGCGTGGCGGCCGAGTTGGCCAGGCAGCGCGGCAGCGGTATATCGGTAGCCGCCGCCTCGATGGTGGCCATTTGCCGGGTCACGCCTTCAGGGCCGTCGGCGGTGGCGAAGTGGCTCATCAGCGTAAGCTCGGCAATGTTGGCTACCGCCTGCGCCCTGCGCCACACCTCATGCAGCCGCTCGGGTGCGAACCCCAGCCGATTCATGCCACTGTTTACTTTCAGATAGACATTGAGCGGCGCGTTCAGCGTGGCGTCGGCGATCGCCGCCAGCTGCCAGTCGCTGTGCACCGCCGTCGTCAGGCGATAACGGTCGAGCAACGCCAGATCCTGCGTCTGGAAGAAGCCTTCCAACAACAGGATAGGCCCTTGCCAACCCGACTCGCGCAGCAGCACCGCTTCGGCCAGATCCAGCATGGCGAAGCCGTCGGTTTGCGCCATGCTGCGCCAAACGTGTTTGATGCCGTGGCCATAGGCGTTAGCCTTGACCACCGCCCAGACTTTGGCGCCGGGGGCGAAACGGCGCACCACCTGCAGGTTATTTTCAATCGCGCCGAGATGCATCGTGGCGGTTATGGGACGGGGCATCGCTTCTCCTTGGGGCAGCGTAAGGCGGCCACGCGCGCCTGCGCGTGGCCGGGAAAGTCTAAGACAGCGTCGACGATTAACGTGCGGGATGCACGTCGTTCAGCGGAACCGCGTGTTGCTGACGAAACCCGGCGCTGTAACGCGCCACCGCCAGGTCATCGGAAGGGATCGCCGGCGTAATGCCGGACATCAGATCGGACAACAACTGCCCGGAGCCACAGGCCATCGTCCAGCCCAACGTGCCATGCCCGGTATTGAGATACAGGTTCTTCAGCGAAGTGCGGCCGACAATTGGCGTGCCGTCCGGCGTCATCGGCCGCAGGCCGGTCCAGAACGTCGCCTCTTCCACTCGGCCGCCGTTCGGGTAGAGATCGCGCACCACCATTTCCAGCGTTTCGCGCCGTTTTTGCTCCAGCTGCGTATTGAAACCGACGATCTCCGCCATGCCGCCAACGCGAATGCGCTGGTCGAAGCGTGTGATGGCGATTTTATACGTCTCATCCAATACCGTAGAGAACGGCGCCGCCGCTTCGTCGGTGATAGGAATGGTCAACGAATAGCCCTTCAGCGGGTAAACCGGAATGGACACCAGGCCGCGCAGCAGCGCCGTGGAGTACGAGCCGAACGCCACCACATAGCTGTCGGCCTTGAACACTTCCTCGCCGCACTGCACGCCGGCGATCTTGTCGCCCTCCACCAGCAGACGATCGACGCTGCGGTTGAACAGGAAGGTGACGCCCGCCTGCTCTGCCATCTTCGCCAACTGTTGCGTAAACAGCTGGCAATCGCCGGTTTCGTCATTCGGCAACTGCAGGCCGCCGGTCAGCTTGTGCGCCACCTGCGCCAACGCCGGCTCGACGCTGCCGAGTTGGCCGGCCTCCAGCAATCTGTAAGGCACGCCGGCATCTTCCAATACCGCAATGTCTTTCGCGGCGTTTTCGAACTGTTGTTGAGTGCGGAACAGCTGCAGCGTGCCACCCTGGCGACCTTCGTACTGGATGCCGGTTTCCTGACGCAGCGCCTTGATACAATCGCGGCTGTATTCCGCCAGACGCACCATGCGGCCTTTGTTGGTCATGTAGTGTTCGGTGTTGCAGTTCTTCAACATCTGCCACATCCAGCTCAGTTGGAAGCTGCTGCCGTCGAGGCGGATGGCCAACGGCGCATGGCGCTGGAACATCCACTTGATGGCCTTCAGCGGCACGCCCGGCGCCGCCCAAGGTGCGGCATAGCCCGGTGAAATCTGCCCGGCGTTCGCCGCGCTGGTTTCCAGTGCGGGGCCTGGCTGACGATCGATCACCGTCACCTCATGCCCCGCCTTCGCCAAATACCAGGCACTGGCTACGCCCACCACTCCACTACCTAAAATTACCACTCGCATCGCTGACTCCAGCTCAAGGCTTCACAAAGCATAATCTTCTGCTTACAGGAAATTAACTCAGTGAAAAAATCCGTCCAACAACTTCGTCATCAAACGTGACAATATTCACAATTAATTTATCGTCGATGAGCCATGCATTTGCAATAGCCGTCTGAAAATAGCGATAAGATGCGGTTTAGAGGGGATTATGGCGTCATACCGCCACTGAATTGATATCAACGCTATCAATGATAGCAATCAAAAAAGGCGTGATAAGTAACATTGATTTAACAGAATATAAAAATACCAGCCAACAATTAAACAGAATAAAAATCCAATAAAATAAAAAATACCAACATAACAAACAAAGAGAGCCTCCTCCCTCCGCAGCAGAAAAATCGCGCAAAATTTCAGCTGCCGTTAACCTTGCTTTCACTACTGGAATAAAACACCCGAGCCCTTAGCCCGCCCGC
>NZ_JVEL01000135.1:0-524 GCF_001076875.1 Serratia sp. 506_PEND | reverse complement strand
CAGCGGCGTGGTGGATCTGGTGCGGATGAAAGCCATTCTGTGGGACGAAGCCTCGCAGGGCATGAACTTCAGCTTCGAAGAGATCCCGGCAGAGCTGCGCGACTCGGCGCAGGAGTGGCGTGAAAATATGATTGAGGCCGCCGCCGAAGCCTCGGAAGAACTGATGGAGAAATACCTTAACCAGGTGCCGCTGAGCGAAGAGGAGATCGTTCACGGGCTGCGGGTGCGCACCGTCGCCGGCGAAATTCAGCCGATGCTGTGCGGGTCGGCGTTCCGCAACAAGGGGGTGCAGCGCATGCTGGACGCGGTGATCGAGCTGATGCCCTCGCCGCTCGACGTGCCGCCGATGGAAGGCCACAGCGAACACGATGAAATCATCACCCGCAAAGCCGACGATAATGAAAAATTCTCGGCGCTGGCGTTCAAGTTGATGACCGATCCGTTCGTCGGCCAACTCACCTTCGTGCGCGTCTACTCCGGGGTGCTGGCCAAAGGCAGCAGCGTTTACAACCCGATCAAGGGCA
>NZ_JVEL01000134.1:0-13432 GCF_001076875.1 Serratia sp. 506_PEND | reverse complement strand
TCGGGATCAGCACCGCCGCCGGGCGCACATTGTGCGAAATCTGCGTCGCCTGCGGCAGCTGCAGTTGAAAGCGGCTGATAAAGGCGTGCAGTGAGGCCGGTGAGTTCGATGGGATCACGACAGGGCATACTCCCCTAGCTGCGGCAAAATGCGGCCAACCTTGTCGAAGGTCTCCTGGTATTCCGCCTGCTCCAGGCTGTCCGCCACGATGCCGCCGCCGGCGGAGCAGTGGATGCGACCGTTTTCGGTGACGAGCGTGCGAATGGTGATATTGGTGTCCATGGTGCCGCAGGCGCTCAGGTAACCGATGCTGCCGCAATAGGCATTGCGGCGCTGCGGCTCCAGCTCTTCGATGATTTCCATCGCTCGCACCTTGGGCGCGCCGGTGATCGAACCGCCGGGGAAGCAGGCGCGCAGCAGTTCGGCCGCCGAGGTATGATTTGGCAGGGTCGCGGTGATGGTGCTCACCAGGTGATGCACCGCGGGGAACGGCTCCACGGCGAACAGTTCCGGCACCCGTACGCTGCCTGGTTGGGCGACGCGGCCGATATCGTTGCGCAGCAGATCGACGATCATCAGATTTTCAGCGCGATCCTTGGGTGAATCGGCCAAACGGCGAGCCTGCGCGGCGTCCTGTTCCGCGTCCGCCAACCGCGGCAGCGTGCCCTTGATCGGGCGGGTTTGGATGCGTTGCTGCTCCAGCCACAGGAAGCGCTCGGGAGAGACGCTCAGTACGCTGTTGTGCGGCAAGCGCAGGAAGGCCGAGAATGGCGCGCGGTTGCAGGCGCTCAGGCGGCGGAACGCCTGCCATTCATCCCCCAGATAGTCGGCGGAGAACCGTTGTGCCAGATTAATTTGGTAACAGTCGCCGCTGCGCAGGTAGTGCTGAATACGTTGGAACTTCTCGCCGTATTGCCGCCGGCTCATATTGGCGCGCCAGTCGCTCAGCAGCGTGAAAGGGCGTTCTGTAGGCGCAGTTTGGCTATTGAGCCAGCGCCAGCGCTGTTCGACATCGCCATAGCTGAGCAGCGTCAGGGTTTGCAATTGGTGGTCGGCGATCACAGCCCAGTCATAAATGCCGACTGCCATATCCGGCAAGGCGAGGTCGGCTTCGGCCAACTGCGGCAGGGTTTCCACCCGGCGCCCGAGATCGTAGCCGAACAGCCCCAGAGCTCCGCCCTGAAACGGCAGGTCCGGATTAAACGCCGGCTGCCAGCCTTGCGCCGCCAGTTGCTGCTGCAGCAGGGAGAACGGATCTTCCTGCGACTGAATGGTGACGCTGTCACTTTCAATTGTCGTGCCGGCACCGTGGGTGGTGAGTGTAACGCGCGGTTGTGCGACCAGGATATCGAAACGGTTATGCGAATGGTCGGCGAAGCCCGAATGCAGCAGCATCGCCCAAGGTTGCGATGAAAGCGGGGCGAAAAGCGTCATCAGGGCACGGCGGCTGTAGGGCAAAGATTTTATGTTTGGGGCGGTTACGCTCATGAACGTCAATAAACCTGGCTGTGAGGACGGCGATATCTGGCGGCTAGTGTGCCATAGACGGTCACGTCATGCATGTTTTGCCATGCGCGACATGCAGCACAGTTCACATAAACGGCAGTTCAATAAACCTGAAATAAGGCATTTTTTGCGCCATTGATTATACTTCGATATGTTAAAAATTTAACATCAAATGCACTGGAAGCCTATTTATCGAGGGCGCAATACCCGAGAAATATAAAAAAAGATTCGTTAATTTCATAAATTTATTATTTCTGCTTGTTATTAGAAGCGGGAGAGATGTTGTTATGCCCGATTTTAGCCAACGTCGCCGCCCTTTGGAATTAATGGCTTAATTACTCAGCGCTTTTCTGGCGCTGGTTTGAGAAAGAAAGGCCGGTTCGGTCCCATTAGTCACCGCGGGAATTTGCAGGTTTCACGCCTATCCCAAGCGTACACTGACCGAATGAGCCTTTTAGAAAAATAAAATTATTATTTTGTTACATTATCATTGAAGAGCTGACTATGTCGTTAATGCTGAGCGTGATCGTCCCGATGCACAATGCGGGGGAGTTATTGGAGCCTTTCCTGGCCTCGCTGCTGGCCCAGCGTGAGCAACGGTTGGAGGTGATCATCGTCAATGATGGTTCCACTGACGGTTCGGGAGAGATCGCACACCGTTACGCGGCGGTACATCCGCATATTCGTGTGATCGATCAGGCCAATGCCGGTGTTTCTAACGCGCGTAATGCCGGGCTTGCCGTTGCCCAAGGCAAATATGTGGCGTTTCCCGATGCCGACGACTTGCTGGCGCCGGAGATGTATTCCACGCTGCTGGAACAGGCGGAACAACATCAATTAGACGTGATGCAATGTAATGGCGAACGCTATTTTACCAGCCAAGATGAATTGCAGCTGATTTTTCCTGAGGCGCGTTTGCGCACCACCGACGTTATCACCGGCGTGCAGTGGTTTGAACGTGCGCTGAAATCGCGAAAGTTTATTCACGTTGTATGGCTGGCAATATATCGCCTCGACTTTATTCGCCAGCATCGGCTTTATTTCGAGCCGGGATTACATCACCAGGATATTCCCTGGACGACGGAAGTCATGTTTAATGCCAAACGGGTCAAATATTTAAGTACGCCGCTGTACCGTCAACGGGTGCACGACAAGTCGATCAGTAACCGTCGCCGCATCGGTAAGGCGAACGTGGAGTATCAACGCCACTATATGAAAATCGTCGAAATGCTGGAGCGGCTCAATCAGCGCTATGCGGGCACTGTCGCCATTCGTCCGGCTTTCCATTGGCAAATCACCCGCGAAGCGCTGGGCATTTGCCACAGCATTCGTCGTGAGCCGGAACCGGCCGCTCAGAGTCAGATCACCGAAGAATTCTATCAGCGCGGCATCGACAGAGCGATGTTCGCCAATGCGCGCGGCCTGAAGCAGGGGTGGCATGTCATGCTGTGGCGGCATCGCCTGAAGCAGTGGCGCAACGATAACGGCTGTTCGCAACCGGCCTGAGGCACCAGACGTTGGGATCCGCCGCGTTAGCGCGTATACTCCTTCTCCCTTTTGCCGGAGAGAACGACACATGCATGCAGGTATGCCATTACTGAATCACGCGGAGCAGCAGGAAGCGGCGGATCGCATCCATCAACTGATGGAGCAGGGCATGAGCAGCGGTGAGGCCATTGCTCGCGTTGCGCAGGAAATTCGCGAGAAGCATCAGGGCGCTCAGGTTGCGGTACTGTTCGATGATGAAGACGAGCAGCATGAGGCCGCACCGGAGGCGTCGCCGGATGACGATGCTGAAGAAGACGAAGACTATTGACGTTATCGGGGCCGCGCAAGCGGCCCCGTGAGTATCAGCCGTTGACCGCCACGGCGGCGGCGGCTTGTTTCGCTTGCTCCACCGCCAGTTCCGTCGTGCTCGCCGTCGCCAGCGCCACGCCCAGGCGACGCTGCCCGTCGATCTCCGGTTTGCCGAACAGACGCAGCTGGTTGTGCCCGCGCAGCGCATTTTCCAGGCTGCTGAAACGCACATCGCTGCTGGTGAGCTGCGGCAGGATCACCGCTGAAGCGGAAGGGCCGAACTGGCGGATGGCGCCAATCGGCAACCCGAGAAACGCGCGAACGTGCAGGGCGAACTCGGACAGATCCTGTGAGATCAACGTAACCATGCCGGTATCGTGCGGCCGCGGAGACACTTCGCTGAAGATCACGTCGTCGCCGCAGACGAACAGCTCCACGCCGAACAGTCCGAACCCGCCCAGGGCTTTCACCACCTTCTCCGCGATAGCCTGAGCACGGCTCAACGCCGTGGCTGACATGCGCTGCGGTTGCCAGGATTCGCGATAATCTCCGTCTTCCTGACGATGGCCGATCGGCTCGCAGAAATGTACGCCGTCCACGGCGCTGATGGTCAGCAACGTAATTTCAAAATCAAATCTTACCAACCCTTCGACGATCACCCGGCCGCCGCCGGCGCGTCCGCCCTGTTGCGCGTAATCCCAGGCGCTTTGCAGCTGCTCAGGCGTGCGGATCAGGCTTTGTCCTTTGCCGGAAGAACTCATCACCGGTTTGACGATGCACGGGTAGCCGATGTGCTCGACCGCTTGCCGGAAAGTCGCTTCGCTGTCGGCAAAGCGGTAGCTGGAGGTGGGCAGGCCAAGTTCTTCCGCCGCCAGACGGCGGATGCCTTCGCGGTTCATGGTCAGGCGCGTGGCTTCGGCGCAGGGCACCACGCGGTGGCCCTGACGTTCAAGTTCGACCAGCATGGCGGTGGCGATCGCTTCGATTTCGGGAACGATATAGTCCGGCCGCTCTTGTTCGATAACGGCTTTCAGCGCGTCACCGTCCAGCATATTGATGACGTGACTGCGGTGCGCCACATGCATGGCGGGGGCGTCGGCATAGCGATCGACGGCGATCACTTCCAGGCCGAGGCGCTGGCATTCAATGGCGACTTCTTTACCCAGCTCCCCGGAGCCGAGCAACATGACGCGGGTGGCGGAAGGACGCAGGGCGGTTCCAATCGTTAACATAGTTTCGTACCTGGATCGGTGAAAGTAAGCGGATTGATGATCGGCGGGCAGTATATACGAAAACGATTGCGTTCACAGCCGCCACGCCAGGTTTGTTGCTAACTTACTGTTTTTATAACAAGCAGAAATATTTGCCCTGCCTGGGCGATTGTGCGTTAATAAGCGACGGCGAAAGAAGGCCTATATATAGCAAGGTTTTCGCGTCTCGTGCCGTCAAGGCAGGTTTATCAAGTAAAGGAAACACAAATGAGCAAGATCACTGGTCACGTTAAATGGTTCAACGAAAGCAAAGGCTTCGGCTTCATCACGCCTGCCGACGGTTCTAAAGACGTTTTCGTTCATTTTTCCGCTATCGTTAGCGATGGTTTCAAGACCCTGGCTGAAGGCCAGCAGGTTGAATTCTCCATCCAGGACAGCCAACGTGGCCCTGCCGCAGCCAACGTCGTTGCGATTTAACGACTGCGTTGCCAAGAAACCCGCCGCCGGCGGGTTTTTTTATGCCCGCAGCCCGTAACGCCGCCCATCTCTGTTATCATTTACCGCTGATTCGGCGCCAACCTGCGGGCGCGCCGCCATTCCATTCGTCATATAAGAGTTATCGCCGTGAGCACAGTTTCTTTTTCTTCCCTGCCGCTGCCAGCCGAACAGTTGGCCAACCTCAACGAACTGGGGTACGCCGAAATGACGCCGGTGCAGGCCGCCGCGTTGCCCGCTATCCTGCAAGGGCGAGACGTGCGCGCCAAGGCGAAAACCGGCAGCGGCAAAACGGCGGCATTTGGCATTGGCTTGCTGAATAACATCGTCGTTACGCAGGTTGCCACACAGGCGCTGGTGCTCTGTCCCACCCGCGAGTTGGCCGATCAGGTGAGCAAAGAGCTGCGTCGCTTGGCGCGTTTCACGCAAAACATCAAAATTCTGACGCTGTGCGGCGGCCAACCGATGGGACCGCAGCTCGATTCGCTGGTGCATGCGCCGCACATCGTGGTGGGGACGCCGGGCCGTATCCAGGAACACCTGCGCAAGAAAACGCTGCAGCTGGACGAGCTGAAGGTGCTGGTGCTGGATGAGGCCGATCGCATGCTGGACATGGGGTTCGCCGACGACATCGACGATGTGATCAGCTATACGCCGCCGCAACGTCAGACGTTGCTGTTTTCCGCCACGTACCCGGCAGGCATCGAGCGCATCAGCGCGCGCGTTCAACGCCAGCCGCTAAGCGTCGAGGTGGACGATGGCGAAGCGCAGGCCTCCATCGAACAACGCTTTTATGAGACTACGCGCGATCAGCGCCCAGCGCTGCTGGTGTCGGCCATTCGCTATCATCAACCTGCGTCCTGCGTGGTGTTCTGCAATACCAAACGCGACTGTCAGACGGTGCTTGAGGCCCTGGAGGCCCGCGGCATCAGCGCGCTGGCGCTGCATGGCGATCTGGAACAGCGCGACCGCGACCAGGTGTTGGTGCGTTTCGCCAACCGCAGTTGCCGGGTATTGGTGGCGACCGACGTCGCCGCACGCGGGCTGGATATTAAAGAGCTGGAGCTGGTGGTCAACTACGAACTGGCGTTCGATCCCGAAGTGCATGTGCACCGTATCGGCCGCACCGGCCGCGCCGGCATGAGCGGGCTGGCGATCAGCCTGTGCACGCCGCAGGAAATGGCGCGTGCGCACGCGATTGAAGACTATCTGCAGATGAGCGTCGACTGGTCGCCGGTGTCCGAGCTGAGCGGGGCGGCCAACGGCTCGCTGGAGGCGGAAATGGTGACGCTGTGCATCGACGGCGGCCGCAAGGCGAAGATTCGTCCCGGCGATATCCTTGGCGCGCTGACCGGCGACGCCGGGCTGACGGCGGCGGAAGTGGGCAAGATAGACATGTTCCCGGTGCATGCCTACGTCGCGATCCGCAAAGCCAGCGCGCGCAAGGCGCTGCAACAGTTGCAGCAGGGCAAAATCAAAGGCAAAAGCTGCAAGGTGCGGCTGCTGAAATAAGCCGAAGGCGGGCGGCGGTTTGCCTTCCCGCCACGATCTATTTATACTGTATATAATTACAGTAATTTGAGTATTTGAGGACGCACGCATGGCGGTTGAAGTTAAATATGTGGTGGTGAGAAACGGTGAGGAAAAAATGACTTTCGCGAGCAAGAAAGAAGCCGACGCCTACGACAAAATGCTGGATCTGGCGGACAACCTTGGGGAGTGGCTGCTGCAGGCGCCGCTGAACCTGGATGACGAACAGCGCGAAGGGCTGAGCTTCTTCCTGGCGGAAAATAAAGATGCGCTGGGTCTGATTCTGCGCGGCGCATCGCCGGCGGAAACCCTCAAGACACCGGCGGAAAGCAAAGCGAAAAAAGCAGCCTCTAACCCAAAAGAGGGATCTGCGTCAGAAAAGCAGGCGGCATAATGACTTATGTTGCGGTGTTGTGATGAAAAAGGATCTAAAATGAGCCGTGAAATAACTTTCTTCAGCCGCTTTGAGCAAGACATTCTGGCCGGGCGCAAAACCATCACCATTCGGGATGCCAGTGAGTCGCATTTCGAACCGGGCGAGGTATTGCGCGTCAGTCGCAATGAGGACGGCGTATTTTTCTGCTTTATCGAAGTGCTGTCGGTAACGCCGGTGCGTCTGGATGCGCTGACCGAACGCCACGCGCAGCAGGAGAACATGTCGCTCGGCGAACTGAAGCAGGTGATCAAGGAAATCTATCCGGGCCTGGATGCGCTGTTTGTCATTGAGTTCGTCAAACGGTAACCCTTTGCCGACGCCCTGTTGTGAGCCAGGGATGGGCGCCCGGATAGCGCTAATCACAACGGGAGGACATATGAAAAAAACGGGTTTGGCTATCGCCTTGTTGGCCATGATGGGAGCATCGATGGCGGTGTGGGCGCAGGATCACGAACAGCGCGCCGCCAAGGTAGGCCAGTGTGCGGGTCTGCAACCGGCGGATATCGCCGCCCAGGTCAAGCGCGACTTCTTGCAGAACCGCATTACGCGCTGGGAGTCGGACAAAAAGCTGCTGGGCACCGCAACGCCGATCGCCTGGGTTAGCCCGGATGCCATCAGCGGCAAGGATCAGATATGGCAGGTGCCGTTGACGGTGCGTGGCACCAAGGCAGATAAAACCTACAACGTGACGCTCAACTGCAACACCGGTGAAATCGCCTACAGCGCCCCGCAGTAACGCTTTCCCGGCAATAAAAAGCCCGCCGAGCGGCGGGCTTGATGTCCTCAGACGGCGTCAGTCGCTGAATGGGATCACCAATTCACCCGGTTTCACTTCCAACCCTTTCGCCAGTTTTTTCGCCAGCGCTTCGGTTTTGCTGTTGTCAGGATTCAGCACATAAGCCGGCTTTTGGTCGAAGTAGGATTTCAGCGACTGGTTCAGATACGGCGTCAGCGCTTTCATTACCGTCTGCATTTTTTCCGGCTGCACGCTGTAATCGGTCAGCTCCATGTCCTTCAGGAAAATGGCGCCCTGCGCCCGGTCGTAGACCGGCTGCGCCTTCAGCGTCAGCTTCAGATCCGCGGTCTGCGGGCCGAGAATCGACGTGATGTTGACCTTGGCGTCGCCGGAAAGGGTGACTTTACCCGGTTCGCTGCGGCCGATTTGGCTTTGCAACTGAGTCAGCACGATGTTGGCGTCCAGCAGGCCGGGCACGCCGATCTGCTTCTGGTAGTCGTTATGTTTCTGCAGGTAATCATTCACTTCCTGCTCGCTCAGGGTGTACTGGGTCAGTTGATTGCAACCGGCCAATACGCCGGCGAACAGCAGGGCGGCTGCGCCCATCAGGATCTTCTTCATTAATGCCTCATTGCGACTGCTGGCGAAAAGTGCTGCAGATAATTGATTAATCATTATAAACGTTCCGCCTGCGCGTGAAAACGGCAGGCGGCGATGTGCAGAGGATAGTGCGCGCAAAAGCGGGCGACACCTATCGGATAACGCCGAAAGCGTCAGCGCCGCAATCGCAGCGCCAAGAGGATCACACCGGCCAGGCAGGCCGCGCCCCCCAACAGCGGGAACAGCGGAATGCCCCACAGCTGCAGTGAGGAGTGCATCAGATAAGGCGCCAGGCCCAGGGCAAAAGCGGCGGTGACAATGGCGATAGCCAGGGTGACGGCGGCGCGTTCCAACGCCTTGCTCAACTGGCCGAGATTACTGACGTTGATATCGGCATTGAGCTGCCCGCGTTTTAGGCGGCGTACCAACAGCCGCAGGGTTTGCGGCAGTTCTTCCCCGGCGTCGAGCGCTTCCCCGCCCAGGGCCAACAACCGCTGGCGCACGGCGTCAGGGGCATAGCGTTGCAGCACCGTTTGTTGCAGCATCGGTTTGAGGGTGGCGACGATGTCGAAGGCCGGATCCAATCGGTGCAGCACGCCGTCGGCGGTGATTAACGCCTTGAACAGCAGCACCAGATCGGGCGGCAGCGCCAACTGGTGCTCACGCGCCATCACCAGCAGGTCGGTCAGAGCCTTGCCCAACGTCAGGGTGGTGGCGGCCTGTTTGTCGAGAAAGTTTTGCGCCGCCAGCTCCAGATCCATCAGATCCAGCGGCTCGCTGTCCGACCAGGCGATCAGCGTGTTGACGATGCCTTCGGACTGACGATCGGCAATGGCCTGCAGCAGCAGGAGCAGCTGGTTGCGCCGCCGTTCGGACAGCTGGCCCACCATGCCGAAGTCGATGAAGCCGACGCGGTCGCCGCTCAGCGCCATCACGTTGCCGGGGTGCGGATCGGCGTGATACAGCCGGTGCTCCAGCACCATGCTCATAAAGGCGCGGGCGCCGCGCTGCGCCAGCAGCGGGCCGTCAAAGCCCGCTTCCGCCAACTGCCGGGGGTTCTCCGGCGCGGTGCCGGGCAAGTACTCCTGCACTAACAGACGCGGGGAAGACCATTGCCAATAGATTTTTGGCACGACCACGTCGGGTTCACGCGCGAACATGCCGGCGACGCGATCGCAGTTATGCCCTTCATGGGTCAAATCCAGTTCATGATTGAGCGCCGTCGCTAGCGCTCTGACCATCTGCCGTGGTCGATAGCGCGCCAGCGCCTGACTCTGCTGCTCTACGGTTTCCGCCAGCGAGGCCAGCAGCCGCAAATCGGCGTGAATGGTTTTCGCCAGGCCGGGCCGCAGCACTTTCACCACCACTTGTTCGCCGCTGTGCAGGCGCGCGCGGTAGATTTGCGCCATCGACGCCGCCGCCAGCGGTGTGCGATCGAATTCGGCAAACAGTTGCTCGGGATCATCGCCGAGATCGGCAACGATCTGCGGCGCCAGCGTTTCCCATGGCAGCACCGCCGCCTGGCTGTGCAGGCGATCCAGTTCGTCGGTCCAGGCCGGATCCAACAGGTCAGAACGCGTGGCCAGGATCTGGCCGAATTTGACGAAGGTTGGGCCTAGCGCCTCGAGCGCTTCGCGCAGCCGCTCGGGCAGGGTTTGGGCGTCCAATTGGGCGGGTTCAGCGCGGGCGCCGCGCAGCAAAGCCCCCAGGCCCAGCAGACGCAGAACGTCTTGCAGGCCGTAACGAATCAGAACGGAGGTAATTTCCTTCAGCCGCGCCCGATCGCGAGCGGTGGCGAGCACCATTTTCAGCATCAGTACGCCATATCCTTTGGGTTATTCAAACGTTATTGTTCCATGTCCAGCAGCAACGGCACTTCGCTGCGTTGCGCCATGCGGTTGCGGTAGGTTTCCACGTTGTCCGGCAGCGCAACCCCGGCGACGATCGACAACGAGCGCAGCAGCGGGAACAGGTGGATATCGTCCTCGGACAGCTCGCCGTTTACCGCTTCGGCGGAGACGATCAGCGGTGACAGGGTTTGCAGATCGGCCTCCAACTGGGCGATCAGATCGGCGCTGTTGGCGAGATGCTCGGCGAAATCACCGATTGACGCCTGCTTTTTATCGATAAAATAACGGCGGGCGCTGTCGGTGGCGAACTCTTCGAAATCGGCATGCGCAATACGCGGCAACAGCAATTTTGCGCTGTACTCGCCGACCCGCTGCAGCCACTCGGCAATGGCGGGGTTGGTGCGGCCGGTCAGCACCGGCTTGCCGTCCAGGTTATCGACATAGCGTACGATATCCAGGCTTTCCGGCATCGCTTCGCCGTCGTCTTTGACCAGGATAGGCACCATTTTTTTGCCGATCAGGTTGAGCGGGGTCGTCTCATCGTCGTTGAGCAACGTGACCAGGCGAATCGGCAGACGTTTCAGGCCGAAAATCATGCGGGCTTTAACGCAGAATGGGCAATGATCGTAAATGAACAGTTTCATGCTTGCTCCGGGTTGTCAGGTTTTAACAGCAATAGTTACCACAGCTTATCGAGGCTGTCTTGACGTGCGTGTGTTGGATGGTGCGTTATTGCGATATCGCCCGCGCACCGGCGCGGGCTAGGGGGCGTTATTTCTTGGCCGGTACCGAGTTGAGCACATCGATCAGGTGAATGCGAGCTTCTTCCAAGTCGATTTTGTCACGTTCGTTGGTGGCGGTGACGACCTGCAGCTGTTTGATAATATCGTTTTTCAGGCCGGCGTCGCTGGCGAGGATATGGGCCAGGGCCTTTTCCACCAGGGTGGAACGCGCATAAATCATGCGCAAGTTCAGTATCATATGTTCGAGTAGTTGCGGTAATTTTGCTTCTTCGTTCATGCCGACGGGCTCCTGTGGGTGTTTTTACTAACAGGATAGCAGCTGTTGCCGATTCGGCCGGATTTCTATGGCGTTAACCGCCGCGCAGCATCATCGATGCACTGCGCCGCGGGCTGAACTGCCAGTACAGCGCCAGCAACGTAGCGAAGCCCACGGCTCCAAGCAGCAACCAGGGTAACTCCGGCATGTTCATCGTCCGTCCGGTATCGTACATCCAGCCGCCGCCGGTGTAACCTAACGCGCCACCCAGCGCCAGACCAAGGCGGCTGAAGCCCATATAGCTGCCACGCGCACGTGGATCGGCCAGCGAAGCGCTCAGCGTCTCGCGCGCCGGTTCGGCGATGATCGATCCCAGATAGAAGCAGCAGATCAGCGTGAACACGCCCTGCAAGCTGGTGGCGAGACCGATCGGCAACAGGCTGAGCGTCATCAGCAACAGGCCCGCCATCAGGCGCTGCTCAAGCCGGAAGTGTTTTTCTCCCCAACGCGCCAGCGGATAGAGCAGCGACAACGACAGCGCCGCTTCAATCGCATACATCCATTTCACCGCCGCCGGTGAGCCGGCGATTTCGTTAACCACGATCGGCATCATCAGCATCACCTGTACCGCCAACATGTAATAACCGGTCAGCGTCAGGACATAGGTGAGGAAGCGGCGATCGCGCACGACCCGCAGCATGCCTTCCTTCATCGGTATACGCACGGTAGAGATGCGGTAAGCCGGCAGTAGCCAGGCGTTCCAGCCAGCGGCGAGCACGAAGATCGCCGCCCCCACCCAGCAGACAAAGTGGAAATCGTACTGCAGCAGCCAACTGCCGATCAGCGCGCCGACCACCGCACCTGCGCTGTCCTGCATCATCAGCAGCGAGAAAAAACGGCCGCGTTCGTGCGGACGGGTCAACTTGATCACCAAAGCGGTGCGCGGCGGATCGAATAACGTGCCGCCCAGGGCGGACAGCGCGCAGGAGAACCACAGGATCCAAGGCTCATCCGCCATCGCCATGGTAGCGAAACCGGCGGCGCGCAGCAGCATGCCGGTGACGATCATGGGCTTGGCGCCGAAGCGATCGGCGATGGCGCCGCCAAAGATGCCGAGCCCTTGTTGCAGCAGCTGGCGCAAACCCAGCGCGATGCCGACGATCAGCGCCGCCCATCCTAATTGATCGACAAAGCGGATCGAAATAAGCGGGAACACGACAAAGAAGCCTAAAACCACCAGCAGGTTGTCGAGCAACAGAAAATATTTACCCAAGCTGCGCGCTTGCGACACCAGAGACATGCATCACCATGAGCAATTAAGAGAGAGGGGGAAGGCAACCCCACCATTCTCTACCCAATTGCCGGACGGCGACAGGGGCGGAGTAGATAATATTTTTTTATCGTCAAGGTGTTACCTGCGCTGCAAAATAGGCGGAAAAACGCTGTAAAACGCGTATTCGGTGATTTACTGAGCGACCGGGATTTTACCTCGAGGGCGGGCTACGGTTATATTGAATGCAGGGAAGTGCGGTTCTGAGGCGCTATTGGCTAAATAAAGTCATGGCATTAGATCGGCGCCGGATAATTAACCATGCGACTTCCCAATAAATACTTCTTATCGAACCGTTTTGACTGCGGGGGAAATGATGTTCGGCTACCGCTCTGCATCGCCAAAAGTACGTCTTACTACCGACCGGATGGTGGTCCGTTTAGTGCATGAACGGGACGCCTATCGTCTGGCGGATTATTATGCCGAGAACCGAGCCTTTCTCAAACCCTGGGAGCCGGTGCGCGACGAAAGCCACTGTTATCCTTCCGGCTGGCAGGCGCGTCTGGGCATGATCGCTGAAATGCAAAAGCAGGGCAGCGCCTACTATTTTATCCTGCTCGATCCGCAAGAGCAGGAAGTGCGCGGCGTGGCGAACTTCAGCAACGTGCTGCGCGGTTCGTTTCACGCCTGTTTCCTCGGTTATTCGCTGGGGGAGAAATGGCAGGGACAGGGGCTGATGTTCGAAGCCTTGCAGTCCGCCATCCGCTATATGCTGCGCCAACAGCGCATGCACCGCATCATGGCCAACTATATGCCGCACAACCAGCGCAGCGGCGCATTGCTGACGCGTCTGGGATTCGAACGCGAAGGTTACGCCAAGGATTACCTGCTGATCGACGGCCAGTGGCAAGACCACGTTTTGACGGCATACACCAATAAAGAGTGGCTCCCCCCACGTTGAGGCCAAACGATGAAATATGAATTGAACGCCAGAGAGGCTCG
>NZ_JVEL01000016.1:0-52477 GCF_001076875.1 Serratia sp. 506_PEND | reverse complement strand
GTGTGGTGGGACAACCGCTCCGACTTTAACGCCAACGGCGAGAAAGCGGTGTACGCCGGCGTGATGTACGACCTCAGCAACTGGAACCTGCCGGGCATGGCGGTCGGCGGCTCCTACGTGTACGCCTGGGACGCCAAGCCGAGCACCAACCCGATCTACGATCAGAGCCAGCGCCTGAAAGAGAGCGCCTGGAGCCTGGACGCGATGTACACCATCCAGGAAGGGCGCGCCAAGGGCACCCTGATCAAGCTGCACTACACCCAGTATGACAACCACACCAACATCCCGAGCTGGGGCGGCGGTTACGGCAACATCTTCCAGGACGAGAAAGACGTCAAGTTCATGGTCATCGCGCCATTCACCATCTTCTGATGCGTTCCCCGGCCTCGCCGCCGGGGGCAGTTAAGGGAATTCAACGATGAAAAAAATCATGCTGATGCTGGCGGCCGCCGCGGCCTTGAGCGCCTGTGCGCAACCCGCCGCGCCGCCGGAAGACGCCAAATTGAAGCAGGCTTACAGCGCCTGCATCAACACCGCCGAAGGTTCGCCGGAGCGTCTGCAGCCCTGCAAGTCGGTGCTGAACGTGCTGAAACAAGAAAAACAGCACCAGCAGTTTGCTGAGCAGGAAACGGTGCGGGTGATGGATTATCAGAACTGCATTATGGCGGTTCACAGCGGTAACGGTCAGGCTTATGACGCCAAGTGCGGCAAGCTGTGGCAAGAAATTCGCGATAACAATAATTAAGAAGGATGAGAAGATGAACGCATTTAAACTGAGCGCGCTTGCCGCCTTGACGGCAACGATGGGATTCCTGGGCGGCATGGGAAACGCCATGGCCGATCAACAGCTGGTGGATCAGCTGAGCCAGCTGAAGCTGAACGTGAAAATGCTGGATAACCGCGCCGGCGAAAACGGCGTGGATTGCGCGGCGCTGGGCGCTGACTGGGCCTCTTGCAACCGGGTGTTGTTCACCCTCAGCAACGACGGCCAGGCGATCGACGGCAAAGACTGGGTCATCTATTTCCACAGCCCGCGGCAGACCTTGCGGGTGGACAACGACCAGTTCAAGATCGCGCATCTGACCGGCGATCTGTACAAGCTGGAGCCGACCGCCAAATTCAGCGGTTTCCCGGCCGGTAAGGCGGTGGAAATCCCGGTGGTCGCCGAATACTGGCAGCTGTTCAGAAACGACTTCCTGCCGCGTTGGTATGCCACCTCCGGCGACGCCAAGCCGAAAATGCTGGCGAATACCGACACCGAAAACCTGGATCAGTTTGTGGCGCCGTTCACCGGCGACCAGTGGAAGCGCACCAAGGACGACAAAAACATTCTGATGACGCCGGCTTCGCGCTTTGTCAGCAATGCCGATCTGCAGACGCTGCCCGCCGGCGCGCTGCGCGGCCAGATCGTGCCGACGCCGATGCAGGTGAAGGTCCACGCACAGGACGCCGACCTGCGCAAAGGGGTGGCGCTGGATCTGAGCACGCTGGTCAAGCCGGCGGCGGACGTCGTCAGCCAGCGTTTCGCGCTGCTGGGCGTGCCGGTTCAGACCAACGGTTACCCGATCAAGACCGATATCCAGCCGGGCAAGTTTAAAGGCGCGATGGCGGTATCGGGCGCCTATGAGCTGAAAATCGGCAAGAAAGAGGCGCGAGTGATCGGCTTCGATCAGGCCGGGGTGTTCTACGGGCTGCAGTCGATCCTGTCGTTAGTGCCGAGCGACGGCAGCGGCAAGATCGCCACGCTGGACGCCAGCGATGCGCCGCGCTTCCCGTATCGCGGCATTTTCCTCGACGTGGCGCGTAACTTCCATAAGAAGGACGCGGTGCTGCGCCTGCTGGATCAGATGGCGGCTTACAAGCTCAACAAATTCCACTTCCACCTGAGCGATGACGAAGGCTGGCGCATCGAGATCCCCGGTTTGCCGGAGTTGACGGAAGTCGGCGGCCAGCGCTGCCACGATCTGAGCGAAACCACCTGCCTGCTGCCGCAGTACGGCCAGGGGCCGGACGTCTACGGCGGCTTCTTCAGCCGTCAGGACTACATCGACATCATCAAATATGCCCAGGCGCGCCAGATTGAGGTGATCCCGGAGATCGACATGCCGGCGCACGCCCGCGCCGCGGTGGTTTCGATGGAAGCGCGCTACAAGAAACTGCATGCCGCCGGCAAAGAGCAGGAGGCCAACGAATTCCGTCTGGTGGATCCGACCGATACCTCCAACACCACCTCCGTGCAGTTCTTTAACCGCCAGAGCTACCTGAACCCGTGCCTGGATTCCTCCCAGCGCTTTGTCGACAAGGTGATTGGCGAGATTGCCCAGATGCATAAAGAAGCCGGGCAGCCGATCAAGACCTGGCACTTTGGCGGCGATGAGGCGAAAAACATCCGCCTGGGCGCCGGCTATACCGACAAGGCGAAACCGGAACCGGGTAAAGGCATCATTGACCAGAGTAATGAAGACAAGCCGTGGGCCAAGTCGCAGGTGTGCCAGACGATGATCAAAGAAGGCAAGGTGGCCGACATGGAGCACCTGCCGAGCTACTTCGGCCAGGAGGTCAGCAAGCTGGTGAAGGCGCACGGCATCGACAGAATGCAGGCCTGGCAGGACGGTCTGAAAGACGCCGAAAGTTCGAAGGCGTTCGCCACCTCGCGCGTGGGCGTCAACTTCTGGGACACCCTGTATTGGGGCGGTTTCGACAGCGTTAACGACTGGGCCAATAAAGGGTATGAAGTGGTGGTCTCCAACCCGGACTACGTCTACATGGACTTCCCTTACGAGGTGAATCCGGACGAGCGCGGTTACTACTGGGGCACCCGCTTCAGCGACGAGCGCAAGGTGTTCAGCTTCGCGCCGGACAACATGCCGCAGAACGCGGAAACCTCGGTCGACCGCGACGGCAACCACTTCAACGCCAAAAGCGACAAGCCGTGGCCGGGCGCCTACGGTCTGTCCGCTCAGCTGTGGAGCGAAACCCAGCGCACCGATCCGCAGATGGAATACATGATCTTCCCGCGCGCGCTGTCGGTGGCGGAACGCGCCTGGCACCGCGCCGGTTGGGAGCAGGACTATCGCGCCGGCCGCGAATACAAAGGCGGGGAAACCCACTTTGTCGATACCCAGGCGCTGGAGAAAGACTGGCTGCGCTTCGCCAATATCCTGGGCCAACGTGAACTGGCCAAGCTGGACAAAGGCGGCGTCGCTTATCGTCTGCCGGTGCCGGGCGCCCGCGTGGCGGGCGGCAAGCTGGAAGCGAATATCGCGTTGCCGGGATTGGGCATCGAGTATTCCACCGACGGCGGCAAGCAGTGGCAGCGCTATGACGCCAAGGCCAAGCCGGCGGTCTCCGGTGACGTGCAGGTGCGTTCGGTCAGCCCGGACGGTAAACGCTACAGCCGCGCCGAGAAGGTCTAGGTCTGGCTCCGGGGCCCGTGGTTCTGGCGGCGGGCCGCATCATAATGAAGGGGGAATGCGTTCGCCCCCGCGCGTGCCGGCGTGGGGCGGATGTTGAAGTGAGAGCAGTACGTGGAGTCGCAGTGCCGCTGCAATTGTGGTATTTCATGACATGATCTTCCCCCGGCTTGTCCGGGGATTTTTTTGCCCGTTGTACGGCAGGCATAAAAAAACCGCCCCAATGTGCGGCGGTTTTTCATAGCCGGTCAGGCTTATTTCTTGTCGTGCAGCGATTCGTCTTCGCGGCAGTCACCGGTTTCACAGTGGCCGTACAGGTACAGACTGTGGTTGGTGAGCTTGATGCCGTGCTGCTTGGCGATATCACGCTGGCGCACTTCGATGGATTCATCACTGAATTCGATCACTTTGCCGCAGTCCAGGCAAATCAGGTGATCGTGGTGATGCTGTTGGGTCAGCTCGAACACGGACTTGCCGCCTTCGAAATTGTGACGTGTCACAATGCCCGCATCGTCAAACTGGTTCAGTACGCGATAAACCGTCGCCAGGCCGATCTCTTCGCCCATATCAATCAGTTTTTTGTACAAATCTTCCGCACTGACGTGATGGCATTCCGGATTTTGCAGTACTTCCAGGATTTTGAGTCGCGGAAGCGTGACTTTTAAGCCGGCCTTCTTCAATGCGATGTTGTTGTCGGTCATGCGAATTCAGTCCTGTTACTATGCTAATCAAGTTGAGGCGTACTCGCCTGTGGCATCGGTCGGCACAAAGAGTTAATGCGTCTCATTATAGAACCGGTTGTACTAAATGGAAACCGCCGGTTGTTAACAAAGATATAATTGCACTATTGCATGTTTTGCATGCAACGCCTTGATGGATGGGATAAACCGATATCTCAGTCTACCGTGACGGGGTGGGAAGTTACAAATCTGTAGCTTCTATCGCAGCAATCCCTGTTGCCGATGACGGCCCTGTCGGCACACTATGCACTTTACAGGGCCTTTGTTCAACCTTTCGCCAGTACCGGCGTTTAGCCGACGATATCGGCCAGGCTCAGCTCTTCGACGATCTGTTTGACCCAGGCGTCCACGCGCTCATTGGTCAGCTCCGGCTGACGGTCTTCGTCGATCGCCAGACCGATGAAGTGGTTGTCGTCCGCCAGGCCTTTGGAAGCTTCGAAGTGGTAGCCTTTGGTCGGCCAGTGGCCCACGATGGCCGCGCCGCGTGGTTCGATGATGTCGCGGATGGTGCCCATCGCGTCACAGAAATATTCCGCGTAGTCTTCCTGGTCGCCGCAGCCGAACAGCGCCACCAGTTTGCCGTTGAAATCGACTTCTTCCAGCGTCGGGAAGAAATCATCCCGGTCACACTGCGCTTCACCGTAGTACCAGGTCGGGATACCCAGCAGCAGGATATCGAACCCTTCCAGGTCTTCTTTGCTGCTTTTGGCGATGTCATGCACTTCTGAGACATCGTCGCCAAACTGTTTCTGAAGAATTTTCTGGATCATTTTGGCAATGTTTTCGGTATTGCCAGTGTCGCTGCCAAAGAAAATGCCTACAGTAGCCATATCGCGTATAACCTTTAAATTCAATTAATTGCATTACTCGGCGCCGGCGCTGCCGCCGATTAAAATGATGCCATGACAAGAGCCTTTCGCCACGGTGGCGGGCGCCGACAGGCGCAGTCTCTTACCGGTAAATGCGTATCATGCCAGAAAGTGGCGCCGGGGTTTTATCGCATTTATGCGATGCCGAAGGATGAAGAAAAGCGTGGTCGATCCGGCGTTGTCCTTAACGCCGCGCCGCGCGTGCGGCCGAAGAGATCAATGTTCCGGCTGTTCTTCCGCCAGTTGCGCCAACAGCATCTGCTCGATGAGTTCGCTGCGGCTGATGTTGCGCTGTTCCGCCAGTTTGTTCAGGGCGTCCACCGCATCCGCGTTGATTTTCAGCTCTACGCGCCGCAATCCGCGCACTTTATCGCGCCGTAACTGATTGCGCTTATTGATTCTAAGCTGTTCATCGCGGGAAAGCGGGTTGGTTTTCGGGCGCCCCGGACGGCGTTCATCTGCGAACAGATCCAGCGTCGTGCGATCCGTTTGTTCTTTTGCCATAGGTAGCGGTACTGCAAGGGAGTTTGCATCAAAAAGCGCTCGCACGCTTCCGGAGGCATCGATTAACACACTTCGGGCCAATAAACCCTAACCCAAATTTACCCCCGAACCGGCGTTCGCGAACGCGCTGGCGCGGCGGCAAAATTATAGCGCGCCATATTACCCCAGCAGATGGAGCGGCGACAATGCCTAACTGCGGGCTAAACGCGCTAAGCCGTTATCTTTAGCGCGTTTTTTCGCCAGATTAACGTATTTTTCAGGCTTCGCCGAGGAAACGGTGGATGGCGCGCAGCACCGCTTCCGGTTTTTCGGCGTGCACCCAATGGCCGGTGCCGGCGACGACGTGCGCGCGGGCCTGCGGGAACTGGCGGGCGATGTCTGCACGGTAGCTGTCCTGTACGTACGGCGACAGGCCGCCGCGAATGAACAGGGTCGGGTGTGGCCAGGCCGGGACTTCCTGCCAGCCGGTGATGTCTTCGTAGCGTTCGATCAGCACCGGCAGGTTGAAGCGCCATTCACCGTTATGGAAGGACTTCAGCAGGAACTGGATCACGCCTTCTTCCTGCAGGTAGTCGCGCATCAACTGGGCGGCCGCCTGGCGCTGGGTGATGTCGGCGGCGCTGACGGCCTTCAGCGCGGCGAAGATCTCGTCATGACGTCGGGTCTGGTAATCCACCGGCGCGACGTCGATGACGATCAGCTTGGCGATGCGCTCGGGCGCGATGGCGGTCAGCGCCATCGCCGCTTTGCCGCCCATCGAGTGGCCGATGACGATCGCTTTCTCCAGCTGCAGTTCGTCGAGCAGCGCCAGCAGATCCTGCGCCATGGCGGGGTAGTTCATGTCGTCGGCGCGCGGGGAGAGGCCATGGTTGCGCAGATCGACCTTGATCACACTGTGCTGTTTATGGAGATCGCGCGCCAGCACGCCCAGGTTGTCGAGATTGCCGAACAGGCCGTGGATCAGCAGCACCGGCAGCGCGTCTGACTCGGCGGCCAGCAGTTGATAATGTAATTTCATGGCGAAGTTCATACTGAGAGAGATTCAGATTAGGGTATCATGATTGAATCGCACGATGAATCATGCGGAATTTTCGCGGCGCGGGCTTGGCAGTGCCGGCTATAGGTATTAGTCTGCATTTGCCGTCCGGAGGCACATTGTTGTGTTCGCCCCAGCGCTTTTAACCTTATAATCCCATGGCTTGAATGCAGGATCTGGCTTCAGGTTCTAAGTAGAAAAAACAGTATTGGATAAAGATGAAAACTATTGAAGTCGACGAAGAGCTTTACCGTTATATTGCCAGCCACACGCAACACATCGGTGAAAGCGCGTCCGATATTTTACGCCGCATGTTGAAATTCACCGCCGGTCAGCCGGTGCGCGCGTTGCCTGCCGCCAGTGCGTCGCCGTCCGTCGAACTGGAAAAAGCGGCGCCGGTTCAGCGCCCGCGCGATCGCGTACGCGCCGTGCGTGAACTGCTGCTGTCGGATGAATACGCCGAGCAGAACAAAGCGGTCAACCGTTTCATGCTGGTGCTGTCCACGCTATACACCCTCGATGCCGCCGGTTTCGCCGCCGCTACCGAGGCGTTGACCGGCCGCACCCGCACCTATTTCGCCGGCGATCAGCAGACCCTGCTGGCCAACGGCACGCACACCAAGCCGAAGCATGTACCGGGCACCCCTTACTGGGTGATCACCAATACCAATACCGGCCGCAAGCGCAGCATGATCGAACACATCATGCAGGCGATGCAGTTCCCGGCGGAACTGATCGAGAAAGTTTGCGGTACCGTCTAATTTAGCGAACAGCCCGTCATGATGGCCGTGCGCGACGTATTTGCCCGGTCACCGACAGGGATGAGGGAGATATGTCGATGGCGAATAATCCACGTGCCGGGCAGCCCGCCCGTCAAAGCGATCTGATCAACGTAGCCCAGCTGACGTCGCAGTACTATGTGCTGCAACCGGAAGCTGGCAATGCCGCACATGCGGTGAAGTTTGGCACTTCCGGCCACCGCGGCAGCGCGCAGCGCCACAGCTTCAACGAGGCGCACATCCTCGCCATCGCTCAGGCGATCGCCGAAGTTCGTCATCAGCAGGGCACCACCGGCCCGTGCTACGTGGGCAAAGACACCCATGCGCTGTCCGAGCCGGCCTTTATTTCCGTGCTGGAAGTGCTGACCGCCAACGGCGTCGATGTGATCGTGCAGGAAAACAACGGCTTCACGCCAACGCCGGCGGTATCGCACGCCATTCTGTGCCACAACCGCCGCGGCGGCGCGCAGGCTGACGGCATCGTCATTACGCCGTCCCACAACCCGCCGGAAGACGGCGGCATCAAATACAACCCGCCGAACGGCGGCCCGGCTGACACCAACCTGACGTCGGTGATCGAAAAGCGCGCCAACGAACTGCTGGCGCAGCAGATGAAAGGCGTTCAGCGCCAGTCGCTGGACAAGGCCTGGAACAGCGGCCACCTGCACGCCAAAGATTTGGTGCAGCCTTATGTCGAAGGGCTGGTTGACGTGGTCGACATGCCGGCCATTCAACGCGCCGGCCTGAAGCTGGGCGTGGATCCGCTCGGCGGCTCCGGCATCGCCTATTGGCAGCGGGTGGCGGAACACTACAAGCTGGATCTGACGCTGGTGAACGACTCCATCGATCAGACCTTCCGCTTCATGCACCTGGACCACGACGGCATCATCCGCATGGATTGCTCGTCCGAGTCGGCGATGGCCGGCCTGCTGGCGCTGCGCGACAAATTCGATCTGGCGTTCGCCAACGATCCGGATTACGACCGCCACGGCATCGTCACGCCGAAAGGCCTGATGAACCCGAACCACTATCTGGCGGTAGCCATCAACTACCTGTTCCAACATCGCCCGCAGTGGGGCGCCGATGTGGCGGTAGGTAAAACGCTGGTGTCCAGCGCGATGATCGACCGCGTGGTGGCTGACCTGGGCCGCAAGCTGGTGGAAGTGCCGGTCGGTTTCAAATGGTTCGTGGACGGCCTGTTCGACGGCAGCCTGGGCTTCGGCGGTGAAGAGAGCGCCGGGGCCTCGTTCCTGCGCTTCAACGGCCAGCCTTGGTCGACCGACAAAGACGGCATCATCATGTGCCTGCTGGCGGCTGAAATCACCGCGGTAACCGGTGAGAACCCGCAGCATCATTATGACGATCTGGCCAAGCGCTTCGGCGCGCCGAGCTACAACCGTATCCAGGCGCCGGCAACCCATGCGCAGAAAGCGGCGCTGTCCAAGCTGTCGCCGGAGATGGTCAAGGCCAGTACGCTGGGCGGGGATCCGATCACCGCACGTCTGACCGCGGCGCCGGGCAACGGCGCGTCGATCGGCGGCCTGAAAGTCATGACCGACAACGGCTGGTTCGCGGCCCGTCCTTCCGGCACCGAAGAGGCTTACAAGATCTACTGCGAGAGCTTCCTCGGGGCGGAACACCGCGAGAAGATTGAGCACGAAGCGGTCGAGATCGTCAGCGAAGTGCTGGCTTCCGCCAAGTAATCGCTTTTCTTGATGGATAAAAAGCGCTGTTTTTACAGCGCTTTTTTTATGTCTGCAATTTAGATATATCTTTTTCACGGCACGCGCTTGCGCATTTAGATATATCGATCTAGATTAGCGTTATCGACGCTGTTTAGATATATCTAAACAACCTCGTATTGATGTTCACTGTTAAAGCGAGGTATCACCCTATGTTTCATCGATTAGGTTTACACCGGCATCACCACCACCCTCATGCGTGCGAAGAGGGGCGCCGTCATCGCGGCGGGCGTCATCACTTCGGCGGCGAAGGCGAAGAGCACGGCCGAGGTGGGCGCGGCGGCCGGGGCGGGCGTCATCGTCTGTTCGAGCACGGCGATCTGCGCCTGGTGTTGCTGGCGCTGGTGGCGCGCAAGCCCAGCCACGGATACGAATTGATCAAGGCGATCGAGGAGGCCTCTTCCGGCCTGTATGTGCCGAGCCCGGGGGTGATTTACCCCACGCTGACGCTGCTGGAAGAACAGGATTTTCTCGAACCGCTCACCACCGGCAACGGCCGAAAAAGCTACCGCATCACCACGGCGGGCGAGGGCGAGCTGCAAAAGCATCAACAGGTGGTTGACGTCATTCTGGCGCGTCTGGCGGGCGCCGGCCGCGAGCATCATCGGCACGGCAACCTGGCGGAAGGTATCTACGACGCCATGAACCGTCTGCGCAGCCTGCTGCGCGGCAACGTGATGCGCGCCGATCTCACGCCGCAGCAGGTGGAGCGCATCAACGCCGCGTTGCTGACCGCCGTGGCGGCGATCGAAAGCGAAATGCACATTCAACCCACGCAGCAGGAGGAGAACTGATGCCCGGCCACCGTTTTAACATTACCGTTGAAGCCCTGAGCGACCGCCAGGGCAACCCCGTCGAGAAGGCACCGCTGAGTTTTGAGGTGACCAATCATGACGATATTCTCGAGATCGTCGAGCGCATTCGGGCGCGTGACGATCTGAACTTCGGCCCCGAGCAGAGCGCGGCCTTCGCCGTGGGGTTGAAACTGTTCTCCGAAGTGATGATCGAAAACCGCAAACACCCGGTGTTCGCTCCGCTGCGCGAGGCGTTTAAGGAATTTATGGTCGGATTGAAGAAGGGCCCGGCGGCGTAAAGGCGCGGCACACCGCGCTCGCCGGGGTTAAGGCATGAAACGGTAGCCGACGCCGGTTTCGGTCAGCAGGTGTTTGGGCCGGGCCGGATCGGCTTCGAGCTTCTGCCGCAGATGGCCCATGTAGATGCGCAGGTAGTGGCTGTGTTCCACGTAGTTCGGCCCCCAGACGTGGCTCAACAGCTGGCGTTGGGTAATCACCTTCCCGGCGTTGGCCAGCAGCTCCGCCAACAGGCGAAACTCGATCGGCGTCAGGTGCAGATCTTCGTCGTTGCGCAGCACCCGGCGATTCACCAGATCGACGGTGATCGCCGAAAAGCTCACCAGCGGGCTTTCCTGTTGGCTGGCGGAGTGGCGGCGCAGCGCGACCCGCACCCGCGCCAACAGTTCACCGATGCCGAACGGTTTGCTGAGATAGTCGTCGGCGCCGGCGTCCAGCGCGGCGATTTTGTCCTCTTCGGCGTTGCGCGCCGACAGTACGATCACCGGAATGGCGCTCCACTGCCGCAGATCGCGGATGTAGCTCAGCCCGTCGCCATCCGGCAACCCCAAATCCAGGATGATCAGATCCGGTTTGCGCGTGCCGGCCTCAATCAGCCCGCGCTGCAGCGTTTCACTTTCAAACACCCGCAGGCCTTCGCTCTCCAGCGCGGTGCGCACGAAGCGGCGGATCTCTTTTTCATCTTCAACAATCAGAATGTTGGTTGGCGTTATGCTCACGTTTCCCCTGCGTTGATTACAGATCGAAGGCGTCGCCGTCGATCTCGGGCGGTTTTTCCAGCGGCAGCACGAAGCGGAAGCTGGCGCCGCCGTTGGCGCCGTTTTCCGCCCAGATGCGGCCATCATGCACTTCAATAATGGCACGACAAATCGCTAACCCCAAGCCGACGCCGGGGATCGCCGACTCTTTATTGCCGCGTGAAAACTTGTCGAAAATCAGCTGCAGCTGATCGGCGGGGATACCGGGGCCGTTATCCCAGACCTCGACTTCCAGCCACTCGGGCAGCGTGCGGGCGCGAATGCCGATGGTGGCCTCGGCGCCGGCGTATTTATTGGCGTTTTCCAACAGGTTGGTGAACACCCGTTCCAGCAGGCTGCCGTCGCAGTTGACCAGGATCTGTTCCGACGGCAGCTCGACCTTGATCGGATGCTGGCTGAGCAGCGGCTCCAGCATGTGCAGCGAGGCGCCGACGATCTCTTCCAGCGACTGCCACTCTTTACGCAGGCTGAAACCGCCGGACTGGATGCGCGCCATATCCAGCAGGTTGTTCACCAGCCGGGTGGTGCTCAGCACCTGCTGGCGGATCTGGCTGGCCTGGGTGGCGTGATTGGAACCTTCGGCCGCCAGGTCCAGCGTGAGAATTTCCGCCTGGCCGAACAGTACCGTCAGCGGGGTGCGCAGATCGTGCGACAGCGCCGCCAGCAACGAGTTGCGCAGCTGTTCGCGTTCGGCGTCCAGCTTGGCTTCTTCGGCGCTGCGCGCCAGGTGCAGCCGCTCCAGCGCACTGGCGATCAGCACCGCGAAGGTTTGCAGCAGCCGCTGCTGTTCCGGCACCATCAGCTGGCGCAGGTTGTTGGGCTCGATCGCCAACAGGCCGAAGGTCTGTTTGGGGGTATTGAGCGGCAGCAGTTGGTAAGGCACGCCGGGCAGGGTGTCGGTGCCGGCGCCGGCCGGCAAGCCTTTGTCGAAACTCCAGCGCGCGATGGCTTCGTCTACCGACAGCAGTCCGCCTTCCTCGCCGATCATTTGCTGCAGCCGGCCGTCTTCCTGCGGCAGCAGCAGCACGGTTTTCGCCTGGAAGCTGCTGGAGAGGAAATGACGGCTGGTGTTGGCGATGTCGGCCACGGTCAGCGCGCGGCTCAGCCCGCGCGACATTTCGTACAGATGGCGCGCCCGCTGCTCGCGATAGCGCGCCACCCGGGCCTGATAACGCACCCCGGCGGTCAGGTTGCCGATGATGATGCCGACGGCGAGCATCACGCCGAAGGTCAACAGATACTGCATATCGCTGACGGCGAACGACCATTCGGGCTGGACGAAGAACAGATCGAAGCTGGCGACGTTGATCACCGCCGCCAGCACCGACGGCCAGCGGCCGAAGAACAGCGCGACGATCGCCACGCCGAGCAGATAGACCATCACCAGGTTGGCCTGATCGAAGCCCGGCAGCAGCCACTGCGAGAGCAGGGTAATCAGCGCGCACAGCGCTATCGCCACCGCGCAGCCGCGCAGCTGCATGCGCCATTTCTCATTGAAGCTGCGGCCGTCGTGCTCCTTGCCCGGCGGGGGCTGCGCGGCGTCGCTGTCCAGCGCCACGATCACCAGATCGAGATCCGGGCCCAGCCGGCCGAGGCGATCGGCGAAGCTGCCGCGCAGTTTCCAGCGCTGCTCGCTGCGGCGGCCGATGATGATTTTGCCGAGGTTATGCTCGCGGGCGTAGCGCAGCACCGCGCGCTCTTCGGACGGATCGGCCAGGGTGGCGGTTTCGGCGCCCAGTTCCTGCGCCAGCCTCAGCGCGCGCAGAATGGCGCGGCGCTGGTTTTCCGGCAGCCGGTGCAGCTTGGGGGTTTCCACGTAGACTGCATGCCAATGGCAGCCGAGCCGCGCCGCCAGCCGGGCGGCGATGCGCACCAGCTTTTCGTTGCCGCTGTTGTGGCCGACGCACAGCAGAATGCTGTCGCGGGTGTGCCACACTTTCTCGCGTCCCTGGGTGTCTCGAAACTCGCGCATCTGGTCATCGACCCGATCGGCGGTGCGGCGCAGCGCCAGCTCGCGCAGGGCGATCAGGTTGCCTTTGCGGAAGAAGTGCTCGATGGCGCGCTCGGCCTGGCCGGGAATATACACTTTGCCTTCGTGCAGCCGTCGGCGCAGATCGTCCGGCGGCAGATCGACCAGCACCACTTCGCTGGCCTCGTCAAACACGTGGTCGGGCACCGTTTCGCGCACCCGCACGCCGGTCACGCCGCCCACCACGTCGTTCAGACTTTCCAGATGTTGCACGTTGACGGTCGTCAGCACGTCGATGCCGGCGTCCAGCAGCTCTTCCACATCCTGCCAGCGTTTGGGGTGGCGCGAACCGTGGGCGTTGCTGTGCGCCAGTTCGTCCATCAGGATCAGCGCCGGGTGGCGCGCCAGCGCGGCGTCGAGATCGAATTCATGCACCAGTCGCCCGCGATGCTGGATGCGTTTTTGCGGCAGCAGCGCCAGGCCGTCGAGCAGGGCGGCGGTCTCGCTGCGGCCGTGGGTTTCCACCACGCCGACCAGCACATCCAGTCCCTGAGCGCGCAAGCGCTGGGCCTCCTGCAGCATGGCGTAGGTTTTGCCCACGCCGGCGCAGGCGCCGAAGAATACCTTCAACCGGCCGCGCGGTTTTTCATTGGCCAGCGCCAGCAGGCTGTCGGGATCGGGACGCTGCTGTTCTTCTTCGACCATGGCAATTCCTTGTGTTACCAAGCAAAAAGGGGTTCGGCACGCCGAACCCTATCACTATGCTGAATACGGCGCGTTACTTCAACGCATCCAGCGCCAGGTTCAGCTTCAACACGTTCACCACCGATTCGCCCATGAAGTTGGGCGTGGCCCGATCGGTGTTGTCTTCGATCAGTTTGGCGATCTGTTCCGGCGGCAGATGACGCGCCGCCGCGACCCGCGCCAGCTGATACCGCGCCGCGGCGATCGAAATCTGCGGATCCAGCCCGCTGCCGGAGGCGGTCAGCAGATCCACCGGGATCGGGCCGCTCATCGCAGGATTGGCCTGGCGCAGCTGCGCTGCGCGCTCGGCGATAGCCTTATCCAGCGCCGGGTTGGTGGCCGCCAGGTTGCTGCCGGCGGAGGCCAGTGGATTATAGGCCGAATCGCCGGTGGCCGACGGGCGGCCCCAGAAATAGTCGGCGCGCGTGAAGTTTTGGCCGATCAGCGCGGAGCCGACCGCCTTGTCGCCCTGGTACAGCAGCGAACCGTTAGCCGAGCCCGAAAACAGCAGCTGCGCCAGCCCGGTGGTCAGCAGCGGATAGGCGATGCCGGTGATCAGCGTCAGCAGGATCACCATCACCAGCGCAGGTCGTAAATACGTCATGTTCATTTCCCTCAATGGTTAACCGGCGACGTGCAGCGCGACCAGGATCAGGTCGATCAGTTTGATGCCGACGAACGGCACCAGCAGGCCGCCGACTCCGTACAGCCACAGGTTGCGGCGCAGCAGGGCCGCGGCGCTCATCGGTTTGTAGCTCACCCCTTTCAGCGCCAGCGGGATCAGGAACACGATCACCAGGGCGTTGAAGATCACCGCCGACATGATGGCGGAGGCCGGGGAGTGCAGGTGCATCACGTTCAGCGCGTTCAGCTGCGGATAGGTGGCCGCGAACGCCGCCGGAATGATGGCGAAGTATTTGGCCACGTCGTTGGCGATGCTGAAGGTGGTCAGCGAGCCGCGCGTCATCAGCATCTGTTTGCCGATATGCACCACTTCGATCAGCTTGGTCGGGTTGGAGTCCAGATCGACCATGTTGCCCGCCTCTTTGGCGGCCTGGGTGCCGGAGTTCATCGCCACCGCCACATCGGCCTGCGCCAGCGCCGGGGCGTCGTTGGTGCCGTCGCCGGTCATCGCCACCAGACGGCCTTCCGCCTGATACTGGCGGATCAGCGCCAGCTTGGCTTCCGGCGTGGCTTCCGACAGGAAATCGTCCACCCCGGCTTCGGCGGCGATCGCCGCCGCGGTCAGTGGGTTATCGCCGGTGATCATCACCGTTTTGATGCCCATCTTGCGCAGCTCATTGAAGCGCTCTTTGATGCCGCCTTTGACGATATCCTTCAGCGCCACCACGCCCAGCACCCGGGCGCCTTCCGCCACCACCAGCGGCGTGCCGCCGGTGCGCGCCACGCTTTCCACCAGATCGTCCACCGCCCGCGGGAAGTGCCCCTGATTGGATTCGACGTGACGGCGAATGGCGTCCACCGCGCCTTTGCGGATCATGCGCTCCTGCACGTTGACGCCGCTCATGCGGGTCTGTGCGGAGAAGGGCACGAAGGTGGCGTTCAGCGCCTGCAGATCGCGCTCGCGCAGGTTAAAGCGCTGTTTGGCCAGCACCACGATGCTGCGGCCTTCCGGCGTTTCGTCCGCCAGCGAGGCCAGCTGCGCGGCGTCCGCCAGCTCTTGCTCTTTCACGCCCGGCGCCGGCAGGAACTCCGACGCCTGGCGGTTGCCCAGCGTGATGGTGCCGGTTTTATCCAGCAGCAGCACGTCCACGTCGCCGGCGGCTTCCACCGCGCGGCCGCTGGTGGCGATCACGTTGGCACCGAGCATGCGGCTCATCCCGGCCACGCCGATGGCGGACAGCAGGCCGCCGATGGTGGTGGGGATCAGGCAAACCAGCAATGCGACCAGCACGGTGATGGTGACCACGCTGCCGCTGCCGGCCGCTTCCACGCTGTATTGCGAGAACGGGAACAGGGTGGCGGTGGCCAACACGAACACGATGGTCAGCGCCACCAGCAGGATGGTCAGCGCGATCTCGTTCGGCGTTTTGCGGCGTTTGGCGCCTTCCACCATGGCGATCATGCGATCGAGGAAGGTTTCCCCCGGGTTGACGCTGCACTGCACCACCAGCCAGTCAGACAGCACGCGGGTGCCGCCGGTGACCGAGGAGAAGTCGCCGCCGGATTCGCGGATCACCGGGGCGGATTCGCCGGTGATGGCGCTTTCATCCACCGAAGCGCCGCCTTCCAGCACCTCGCCGTCGCACGGGATGGTGTCGCCGGCTTCCACCAGCACGATATCGCCTTTGCGCAGGCTTTCGGCGGCCACTTTCTCCGTGGCGCCGTCGCGGCGCGGGCCGGCCAGCTTTTTCGCCCAGCTGGTTTTCTTGGTGCCTTTCAGGCTTTCCGCCTGGGCCTTGCTGCGCCCTTCGGCCAGCGCTTCCGCGAAGTTTGCGAACAGCACGGTGAACCACAGCCACAGGGCGACGCTGCCGGTAAAGGCGGCGGCGCCGTCGGTTTGGCCGGCGAGGATCGCCAGCCAGATGGCGGTGGTCAGCAGGCTGCCGATATACACCACGAACATCACCGGGTTGCGCCATTGAACGCGAGGGTCCAGTTTTTTCACCGCATCGATCAGCGCGGTGCGCACCAGAGCCGGTTCAAACAGCGCGCGTTGTTTGCGAGTCATCTCTTATTCTCTCTCTGTGACGTCGGTTAGTTTGCCAACCAAAGCTGCAAATGCTCGGCCACCGGGCCCAGCGCCAGCGCCGGCACGAAGGTCAGCGCACCCACCAGCAGCACGGTGCCGATCAGCAGGCCGATAAACAGCGGCCCATAGGTCGGCAGGGTGCCGTTGCCCGCCGGCTGACGCTGCTTGGCGCTCAGCGAACCGGCGATCGCCAGCACCGGCAGGATCACCCCGAAGCGGCCGACGAACATGGCGAAGGCCAGCAGCAGGTTGTAGAACGGCGTATTGACGCTCAACCCGGCGAAGGCGCTGCCGTTGTTGTTGGCGGCGGAAGACAGGGCGTACAGCACTTCGCTGAAGCCGTGGGCGCCCGGGTTGAGGATGCCGGCGCGGCCCGCGTCGGTGCCGATGGCCAGCGCACTGCCCAGCAACACCAGCGTCGGCGTGACCAGGATCGCCAGCGCGGTCATCTTCATGTCGTAAACGTCGATCTTCTTGCCCAGGTATTCCGGGGTGCGGCCGATCATCAGACCGGCGATAAACACCGTCAGCAGCACGAACAGCAGCATGCCGTACAGGCCGGAGCCTACGCCGCCGAACACCACTTCACCGATCTGCATCAGCCACATCGGCACCATGCCACCCAGCGCGGTGAAAGAGTCGTGCATGGCGTTAACCGCCCCGCAGGACGCGGCGGTGGTCACCACCGAGAACAGGCTGGTGGCGAGAATGCCAAAGCGCGACTCTTTGCCTTCCATATTGATGTTGCTGTCGGCGCCCAACGCGCTCAGGTGCGGGTTGCCCGCCAGTTCGGCGACCATCACCACTACCACCGCCACCACGAAGATCAGCGCCATCGCCCAGATCAGCGCATGGCCCTGACGGTTTTCACCGGCCAACTGGCCGAAGGAGAAGCACAGCGCGCAGGGGATCAGGAAGATGGCCAGCATTTGTACGAAGTTGGTCAGCACGGTTGGGTTCTCGAACGGGTGCGCCGAGTTGGCGCCGAAGAAGCCGCCGCCGTTGGTGCCGAGCATTTTGATCGCTTCCTGCGAGGCCACCGGCCCCATCGGCAGCGTCTGCTGCGCGCCTTCGAGCGTGGTGACGTGCAGGTAAGGCAGGAAGTTTTGCAGCGTGCCCTGGCTGACGAAGAACAGGGCGATCGGCAGCGCGATCGGCAGCAGCACATACAGCGTGATGCGGAACAGATCGGCCCAGGCGTTGCCGACGGTCTTGCCGGCGCGGCGGGTGAAGGCGCGGATCAGCGCAAAGGCCACGGCGATGCCGGTGGAGGCGGAGACGAAGTTCTGCACCGCCAGCCCGGCCATCTGGCTGAAATAGCTGAGGGCGCTTTCGCCGCTGTAGGCCTGCCAGTTGGTGTTGGTGACGAAGCTGACGGCGGTGTTGAGCGCCAGATCCCAGGAGAGACCCGGGAAGCCTTGCGGGTTGAGCGGCAGCGAGCCTTGCGCCATCAGCAGGGCGAACAGCAGCGCCAGGCCGAGCAGGTTAAACGCCAGGATCGCCAGCGCGTACTGCCACCAATTCATCTCGGTGGGGCGGATGCCGCAGGCGCGCCAGACGCCGGCTTCCACTGCGCGCAGCGCAGGCAGCGGCTCACCTTCGATCAGGCGCGCCATAAAGCCGCCCAGCGGCCGGGCCAGCAGCAGAAGCACCAGCAGGAAACTGGCGATCAGTAAAAAGGCTGAAGCCGCCATCAGAAATCCTCCGCGTTAAACAGGGCGTAGACCAGATAGGCCAACAGCAGCAGAACCAACAGCGCACCACCAATAACGCTGAAACTCACGGGACACCTCCAGAGGTGTTGTTTTTGATAGAGGCAGTGTAGGGAGAGGGGTAGAAAGAAGATGAAAAAATCGCGCGGGCGGGTGTAAAAAAAGTATAAAAATGACTGAAATTTCAGCGGAAATTGGCCATTTCAGGCAGCCTGCTTGCGGCGAGATTGCGCCTGATGTGTGAATAAGCAGGGGCTGAGGCGTGGGATGAAGAACCGAATAATAACCACAATGTAACCCATGTTTAGTTAAAAATTAACTTGATTGTAACAAAATTACGAATCAGCATGGTGATTAGCGATTTTTTGTGCGATTTAGTGGTCGGATGAGTAGTAAACTTTCATCAAGTGCGCTAAAATTTTGTCCAGTTACCAAATTACCGATTGTTCATTTGATACGCCCACGCCGTTTTCCCTGACAAATCAACGGCAGGCGTTTTTAAGGAGGTTCGCATGTCTACGACCTATCACGCTTATTCATTGCATCGGATTCTCCTGCGCCGCAGCGCAGTGGTTATCGCGGGCATTTTGGCCCTGCCGGTGATGCTGTTCCGCAGCGATCGCGGGCGTTTTTACAGCTACCTGCACCGCGTCTGGTCAAAAACCAGCGATAAGCCGGTCTGGCTGCAGCAGGCGGAACTGGCGTCCTGCGATTTCTACTGAGCCACTACTGATTCACGAAAAACCCTCGCCCTGCGGCGGGGGTTTTTTTATGCCTATAGCCGCCCCTATCAAGCGCAAGGTCGTATTCGGCAAGCCATTCTTCTACACTTTCCTCAATCGGCTAACAACGCGGGAGAGCGGTATGAGTGACAAGATCCCTATCGGCATCAGCGCCTGTTTACTGGGCGATGCGGTGCGTTTCGACGGTGGCCACAAGCGGCTGGCCTTTGCGGTGGAACAGTTGGCGCCCTATGTGCGCTTTGAGCCCGTTTGCCCGGAAATGGCGATTGGTCTGCCCACGCCGCGCCCGGCGCTGCGCCTGGTGAAACAGGCGCAGCCGTGGCCGGCGATGCGTTACAGCAACGACGCCGGCGTGGATCTGACTGAGGAGATGCGCAGTTTCTCCTCGCAGCGCGTGGCCGCGTTGCAGCACCTGTGCGGTTATATCGTCTGCGCCAAGTCGCCGAGCTGCGGACTGGAGCGGGTGCGGGTCTACAGCGAGAACGGCAAAGACTCGCGTAAAAACGGCGTCGGGCTGTTTACCGCTGAACTGCTGCGTCAGATGCCGTGGCTGCCGGTGGAAGAAGACGGGCGATTGCAGGATGCGGCATTGCGGGAAAACTTCATTGAACGGGTGTATGCGCTGTATGAGCTGAATATGCTGTGGCGCCAGGGGCTGACCCGCGGCGGGCTGATCGCGTTTCACAGCCGCTACAAGCTTTCACTGTTGGCGCATTCGCAGCCGGCTTATCGCGAGCTGGGGCGCTTCGTCGCCGATATTCACCGCTGGGACTCGCTGGAGGCCTTCGCCGTGGAATACCGCAGCCGCCTGATGGCGCTGTTGGCGCACAAAGCAACGCGGCGCAACCACACCAACGTGCTGATGCACGTGCAGGGCTATTTCCGCCGTCAGCTCAGCGCGGCGCAGCGTCAGGAACTGGCGCACCTGATCGACCGTTATCGGCAGGGCATGCAGCCGCTGCTGGCGCCGATCGCGCTGCTTAAGCATTACATGGCGGAATACCCCGACCGCTATCTGGCGGAACAACGTTATTTCGAACCTTACCCGGAGGCGCTGCGTTTGCGTTACGGCCATTGATTGACAAGGAGTTTTATGACCACGCATCTGGTCTGGTTGCGTAACGATCTGCGTATCACCGACAACAAAGCGCTGCACGCCGCCTGCAGCGATCCCGAAGCCCGGGTGCTGGCGGTGTTTATCGCCACCCCGCAGCAGTGGCGGCAACATGAGATGGCGCCGCGGCAGGCGGCGCTGATCCACGCCAGCCTGCGGGCGGTGCAGCAGGCGTTGGCGCAAAAAGGCATTGCGCTGCATTGCCATGCTGGCACGGACTTTGCCGCGTCGATCGACTGGCTGGCGGACTATTGCGAGCGAGAGCAGGTAGATGCGCTGTTTTACAATCGCCAGTACGAACTGAATGAACGGCGCCGCGATGCGCGGTTGGAACAGCGATTGAGCGACCGGGTGGCGTGCCGCGGTTTCGATGACAGCCTGCTGTTGCCGCCGGGCAGCGTGCAAACCGGCGGCGGCGAGATGTACAAGGTCTATACGCCGTTTCGCAACGCTTTCATTCAGCGCCTGACCGAGTCCGATCTCAGCTGCCTGCCGGCGCCTAAAACCCGTGCCGGTGGCGCGTTGCCTGCGCCTGAGCCGCCGGCGGCGTTCGATTACCCCGCGGCGGAGGTTGGGGATGGCTATCCCGCCGGCGAGGAGGCCGCGCTGCAACGTCTGCGCGCCTTTTGCCGTGAGCAAGTGCAGGATTACCTTCGCCAGCGCGATCTGCCCGCCATCGCCGGCACCAGCAGCCTGTCGCCCTATCTGGCGATTGGCGCGCTGTCGCCGCGCCAGTGCTTCAATCGCCTGCGCGCCGAATGCCCACGGTTGCTGGAAGATCGCGAGAGCGGCGCTTTCGCCTGGCTGAACGAGCTGATTTGGCGCGAGTTCTACCGCCATCTGCTGGTGGCCTATCCCGAGCTGTGCCGCCATCGGCCGTTTATCGCCTGGACGGACAAAGTGCGCTGGTGCGATGACGCGGCGAAGCTGCAGGCCTGGCAGCGGGGCGAGACCGGCTACCCGATCGTCGATGCCGCCATGCGCCAACTGAACGCCACCGGCTGGATGCATAACCGGCTGCGCATGATCAGCGCCAGTTTCCTGGTGAAGGATCTGCTGATCGACTGGCGGGCCGGGGAGCGCTACTTCATGTCGCAACTGCTGGACGGCGATCTGGCGGCCAACAACGGCGGCTGGCAGTGGGCGGCGTCCACCGGCACCGACGCCGCGCCGTATTTCCGCATCTTCAACCCGACGACGCAGGGTGAACGTTTTGATCCACAAGGCACTTTTATCCGTAAATGGTTGCCGGAACTGGCGGATGTGCCCGACAATGACATCCATCATCCTCACCGTTGGGCGGAAAAGCAGCCATGCGTGCTGAATTACCCGCTGCCGATCGTCGATCATAAGCAAGCCCGCCTGGAGACGCTGGCGGCGTTCGAGGCGGCGAAACGGGGAGAGTCTTGAGGCAACTGCAAGGAGCGACGCAATGATGAAAAAGGTGTTGGCCCTGTGCCTGAGCGGCTATTCCGCGCTGGCGATCGCCGGCTTTGACGTGGTGGCGCTGGGCGTCGACGGCGGCGTCAGCGACGGCAACCTGACTTCCTACCTGATCCGCAGCGACAATCAGCCGCAGTATGTGGCGCTGGACGCCGGTTCGCTGCTGCCGGGCATCGCCAAAGGGCTGGAGAAGGGCAGCTTCCCGCAGGTGACCGCCGAGTTGGCCGCGCCTTACACGCCGCAGGGCCATGTGTTCCGGCAGTTGATCGGCAGTTACTTTATCAGCCACGGCCATCTGGACCACGTGGCGGGGCTGATCGTCGGCTCGCCCGAGGACAATAAAAAAACCGTTTACGCCCAGGCGGACACCGTGCTGACCCTGCGTAATCACTACTTTAACTGGAAGGCCTGGCCGAACTTTACCGATGCCGGCAACGGTGCGCGGCTGGGCACCTACCGGCTGCAAACGGTGCGGCCGCAGCAGCGGTTTACCCTCGGGCTGACCGGGTTGACCGGCGTGATGTACCCGCTCAGCCACGATCGCTACCCGTCGTCGATGCTGCTGATTTCCAACGGCAACGAGTTCTTCGCCTACTTCGGCGATACCGGGCCGGATAAGGTGGAGCAGTCGCGCGATCTCGATACCGTCTGGCGCGCGCTGGGGCCGCTTGTCGAGCAGAAAAAGCTCAAAGGCATGATTATCGAAACCTCTTACCCCAACGGAGTGGAGGACAAACATCTGTACGGTCATTTGACGCCGGCCTGGCTGCTGAAGGAGCTGAAGAACCTGACGCAGTACAGCGGCGGCGAAGGCTCGCTGAAGGGGCTGCCGGTGGTCATCAGCCACATCAAGCCCAGCCTGAAGCAGGGCGAAGACGCGCGCGCCGCCATTGCGCAGCAGCTGACGCAGGGCAACGATCTGGGGGTGAAATTCATCCTGATGGCGCAGGGCGACCGGCAGACATTTTGACTATGAAGAGAGAAGAGAATGCGTAACCTCGATCTGGAACAACTGATCAACACGGAACTGAACGCCGCGGCGTTTCAGGACTACGCCCCCAACGGTTTGCAGGTAGAAGGCCGCCCGCACGTGCAGCGCATCGTGACCGGCGTCACCGCCTGTCAGGCGCTGCTGGACGCCGCGGTGGCGCATCAGGCCGACGCGATTATCGTGCACCACGGCTATTTCTGGAAAAACGAGGCGCCGGCGGTGCGCGGCATGAAACGCAATCGCCTGAAAACGCTGCTGACCCACGATATCAATCTGTACGGCTACCACCTGCCGCTGGACGCGCATCCGGTGCTGGGCAACAACGCGCAGCTGGCGCAGGCGCTGGGCATCCGGGTGATTGGCGACGTCGAGCCGCTGGTGCCGCACGGCGAATTTGAGCAGCCGCTGACCGGTGAAGCGCTGCAGCAGCGTATCGAAAGCCGACTGGGGCGCGCGGTGCTGCACTGCGGCGATAACGCGCCTGAACATATTCGCCGGGTGGCCTGGTGCACCGGCGGCGGCCAGGGCTTTATCGACAGCGCGGCGCGCTTTGGCGTCGATGCGTTCATCAGCGGTGAAGTGTCTGAGCAGACCATTCACAGCGCGCGCGAAATGGGCGTACATTTCTTCGCCGCCGGTCACCACGCCACCGAGCGCGGCGGCGTGAAAGCGTTGGGTGAGTGGCTGGCCCAACACCACGGCTTTGATGTGACCTTTATCGATATCCCGAATCCCGCCTGATTTTTCTCTTCCCCGGATCCAGCCCGGCCTGTGCGCCGGCTGAATCCTTTTATCGCGCTATTTCCTTATTTTCCTTATGGTTGCGCTCTATTGACAGCCGGGGCCGCGTCACGCATAACTGGTGTGTTTTTCAGCGCGATAATAATAAGGAGAATAAGGGTGCAACAAGCGCGTTATTACCTGTTGGGTGAAAGAGCGGTAGTGCTTGAACTGTCGCCGCCGGTGACGTTGCCGAGCCAGCAGCGCATCTGGGCGCTGGCGGAAAAGCTGAATCACCATCCCGACGTGCGGGAAGTGGTGCCGGGGATGAACAACCTGACGCTGTTGCTGCATACGCCGCAGGCCGACGCCGAAGCGATGCTGGCGTTGCTGCAGCAGGGCTGGGAAAGCAAAGAGCGCCTGACGCCGGAGTCGCGCCAGGTGGATATTCCGGTGGTCTACGGCGGGGAACAGGGCCCCGACCTGGATGAAGTGGCGCGCCATACCGGCATGACGCCGCAACAGGTGGTGGAATGCCACGCGGCGGCGGCCTATGTGGTCTATTTTCTCGGCTTTCAGCCGGGCTTCTCCTATTTGGGCGGCATGCCGGAACAACTGGCGACGCCGCGCCGCGCTGAACCGCGTCTGGCGGTGGCGGCCGGCTCCGTCGGCATCGGCGGTGGCCAGACCGGCATCTATCCGCTGGTGACGCCCGGCGGCTGGCAGCTGATCGGCCGCACGCCGTTGGCGTTGTTCAATCCGCATGAAATGCCGCCGACGCTGCTGCGTCCGGGCGATAACGTACGCTTTGTGCCGCAGAAGGAGGGCGTATGCTGATTATTCTGCGCGCCGGCATCTATACCACGGTGCAGGATTTGGGCCGCGAGGGATTCCGCCGTCTGGGCATCAGCACCGGCGGAGCGCTGGATCAACCGGCGCTGAAGATCGCCAACCTGCTGGTGGGCAATGCGCCGGAGGCCGCCGGGCTGGAGATCACCCTCGGCCAGTTCAGCGCCGAGTTTACCCGCGCAGGCTGGATCGCCCTGACCGGCGCCGGCTGCGACGCGCAGCTGGACGGCAAGCCGCTGTGGACCGGCTGGCGCTATCCGGTGAAAAAGGGGCAGCGGCTGGCGCTGGGCACGCCGAAACGCGGCATGCGCAGCTACCTGGCGATCTCGGGCGGTATCGCCGTGCCGGAAATGCTGGGCTCGTGCAGCACCGACATGAAAGCCGCCTTTGGCGGCCACGAAGGCCGTAATCTGAAGGACGGCGATCGGCTGCCGCTGGGCAACTCTGCCGCTCAACCGCAACATTCCTGCGGCGTGAAACAGCTGCTGTTCACCAACCGCATCCGCGCGCTGCCGGGGCCGGAGTACGCCGAGTTCAGCGAAGAGGCACAGGACACGTTCTGGCGCACCGCCTGGCAGCTCAGCCCGCAGAGCAACCGCATGGGCTACCGCCTGCACGGCGGCACGCCGCTGGAGCGCGCCACCGACCGCGAGATGCTGTCGCACGGCCTGCTGCCCGGCGTGGTGCAGGTGCCGCACAACGGCCAGCCGATCGTGCTGATGGCCGATGCGCAAACCACCGGCGGTTACCCGCGTATCGCCTGCGTGATCGAAGCCGATCTCTACCACTTGGCGCAGATCCGTCTCGGCGAACCGATCCACTTCGTTCTCTGCTCACTGGCCGAGGCGCAGCGCGCCAAGGCCGAGCAGGATCTCTTCCTTCGACAGATTGCCTGGGGGTTACATGATCGTTGATTTGAACGCCGATCTCGGCGAAGGCTGCGCCAACGACCAGGCGCTGCTGCAATTGGTGAGTTCGGCCAACATCGCCTGCGGCTTCCACGCCGGCGATGCGCAGACCATGCGCCAGTCGGTGCGCTGGGCATTGCAGTACGGCGTGGCGATCGGCGCCCACCCGAGTTTTCCCGATCGAGAGAATTTCGGCCGGACCCGCATGCAGCTGCCGCCGGAAACGGTGTACGCGCAGGTGGTGTATCAGCTCGGGGCGCTGGCGGCCATCGCCCGCGCCGAGGGCGGAGTGATGGTGCACGTTAAGCCGCACGGCATGCTGTACAACCAGGCGGCGGTTGAGCCGGCGCTGGCGGAAGCGATCGCTCGGGCGGTGCAGGCGGTCGATCCGGCGCTGCGGCTGGTGGGGCTGGCCGGCAGCGCGCTGATCCGCGCCGGGGAACAACTTGGCCTGACCACCCGGCAAGAGGTGTTCGCCGATCGCGGCTATCAGGCCGACGGCACGCTGGTGCCGCGCGGTTTGCCGGGGGCGCTGATCGAGGACGACGAACAGGCGCTGGCGCAAACGCTGGAGATGGTGCGCCATCACCGGGTTCGCAGCGTGGATGGCGTCTGGGCCGCCGTTCAGGCGGAAACCGTCTGCCTGCACGGGGACGGCGAGCATGCGCTGGCGTATGCGCGCAAGCTGCGGGACAGTTTTGTTCAGCAGGGCATCCGCGTCAGCGCGGAGCAATAAAGCAAGACACAACATCACAAGCAAAAAACTATTAGAAAATATCGAGGGAAGACTATGGAACAGGCCGTGAATCTCTGGCCACTGATCGGCATCGCCGCCATCGTGGTCGGATTTGTATTGCGTTTCAACCCGGTGCTGGTGGTGATCGCCGCCGGCATCATCACCGGTCTGGCGGCGCTGATGCCGCTGGACGTCATTCTGGAAAAGCTCGGCGAGGGCTTTCTCAACACCCGCAACCTGCCGCTGATCCTGCTGTTGCCGCTGGCGGTGATCGGCCTGCTGGAGCGCCACGGGCTGAAAGAGCGGGCGCAGGCGTGGATCGCCAAGATCAAAAGTGCCACCGCCGGCCGTCTGCTGATCGTGTACCTGTTCGTGCGCGAGATCACCGCGGCGATGGGCCTGACCAGCCTGGGCGGGCATCCGCAGATGGTGCGGCCGCTGCTAGCGCCGATGGCGGAAGGGGCGACGGAAAACCGCTATGGCGAGCTGCCGGAGCGCACCCGCCACCGCCTGCGCGCCATGTCGGCCGCGACCGACAACGTCGGGCTGTTCTTCGGTGAGGATATTTTCGTGGCCTTCGGCGCGATCATCTTCATGCATAACTTTATGCTGGAGTCCGGCGGCATTCAGACCGAGCCGCTGCATATCGCGCTGTGGGGCATTCCGACCGCCATTTTCGCTTTCCTGATCCACGCGTTCCGGCTGTATCGGATGGATAAACAGCTGAGCGCCGAGCTGGCGCAGCTGAATCAGGCGGCGCTGCAGGCGAAGGGGGAGGCGCGATGAACTTCCAGCAACAATATCTCTACTGGCTGGCCGGCGCGGTGCTGCTGATTGTGGCGGTGATGTCCTTCCGCGATCGCGCCAACCCGCGCCGCATCACCACCGGGCTGTTTTGGGGGCTGTACGGCCTGGTATTCCTGGTCGGCGACTGGACTTACCGCCTGCTGGGCGACGTGCTCGGCGAAGGCAGCAACGAGAAACGCATGCTGCATATCATCGTTGGCGGGGTGGTGGTGGTGATGGCTCTGATCGCCGGCTTCGGCGGCGTGCGCCTCGGCAGCTATCATCAGCGAACGCCGCAGGAGCGCGAGGCCAGCGCCAAGCGTTTGGGCAACAAGCTGTTTATCCCCGCACTGGCGATCCCGGTGGTGACGGTGATCGGCGTGCTGCTGTTCAACAACATTCCGGCGTTGCAAAGCGCGGTGTTCGGCAGCGGTAACCACGCGACGCTGATCACCCTGTTCTCGATGACCGTCGGCTGCCTGATTGGCCTGGCGATCGCGGTGAAAATGACCCATGAGAAGGCGTTGCAGCCGGTGCAGGAAGCGCGGCGCCTGCTGGATTCGATCGGCTGGGCGTTCATTCTGCCGCAGATCCTCGCCACGCTGGGGTTGCTGTTTACCGTCGCCGGCGTCGGCACCGCAATCTCGCATTTGACCCAGGAGTATCTGGCGGTCGATAACCGCTTTATCGCCGTGGCGGTCTACGCTATCGGTATGGCGGTGCTGACCATGGTGATGGGCAACGCCTTCGCCGCGTTCCCGATCGTTACCGCCGGCATCGGCATTCCGATCCTGGTGTTGCAGCACGGCGGCAACCCGGCGGTGATGGCGGCGATCGGCATGTTCTCCGGCTATTGCGGCACCCTGATGACGCCGATGGCGGCGAACTTCAACATTGTGCCGGCGGCGCTGCTGGAGTTGCCGGACAAGAATGCGGTGATCAAGGCGCAGGTGCCGACCGGCGTGCTGCTGCTGTTGGTTAACGTGTTCCTGCTGTATTTCCTGATGTTCCTGTAGGAGTAAGGATGCAAAAAGTATTGATCACCGGCTTCGAGCCGTTTGGTGGTGAGCGCCTCAATCCCTCCTGGGAAGTGGTGAAGCAGCTCAACGATATGGAACTGGTCGGCACGCGCATTGTGGCGCGCCAGCTGCCGTGCGTGTTCGGCGCGGCGCTGGAGGCGCTCAACGCGGCGATCGACGAGGTGCAGCCGGTGATGGTGTTGGCTATCGGCCAGGCCGGCGGCCGCACCGATATCACGATTGAACGGGTGGCGATCAACGTCGACGACGCGCGTATCCCCGACAATCAGGGGCAGCAGCCGGTGGACGAACCGATCGTCGCCGGCGGTCCGGCGGCCTATTTCAGCACTTTGCCGATCAAAGCGATGGTGAGTTCGATGCGCGAGGCCGGCATTCCGGCCGCCGTTTCGCAGACTGCCGGCACTTACGTGTGCAACCATGTGATGTATGGGCTGCTGCACCGTTTGAGCGGCCAACGCGAGGTGAAGGGCGGTTTTATCCATATCCCGTATCTGCCTGAGCAGGCGGCGGCGCACCCCGGTGCGCCGAGCATGGCGGCTTCGACGGTGCTGTTTGCGCTGGAGCTGGCCGTTTCCATCGCTTTGCAGGTGGAACACGATCTGAAAGTGGTGGGCGGCGCGACGCATTAATCAAGAACACTCCCGGCGCACCGGGTTGCGCCGGGTCTACGCAAGGAGTGGCCTATGCCGGAAGGACCGGAGATCCGTCGGGCGGCGGACAAACTGGCGGCGGCGGTGATCGATCAGCCGCTGACCGCCGTCGATTTCGCTTTTCCCCAGTTGAAGCACTACAGCCAGCGTTTGCTCGGCGAGCGCATCGTCGCCATCGAGCCGCGCGGCAAGGCGCTGCTGACCCATTTCTCCAACGGGCTGACGATGTACAGCCATAACCAGCTGTATGGCGTGTGGAAAGTGGCGGCGGCGGGGGAGACGCCGGAGACCAAACGCGATCTGCGGGTGCGGCTGGAAACCGCTCGCAGCGCGATATTGCTCTACAGCGCTTCCGACATTACCCTCGGGCCGCGCGAGGAAATAGAACAACACCCGTTTTTGCAACGCATCGGCCCTGACGTGTTGGACATGTCGCTGACAGTGGATGAGGTGCAGGAGCGGTTGCTGACGCCGCGTTTTCGCCGCAGGCAGCTGGGCGGCATGCTGCTCGACCAGGCGTTTCTTGCCGGATTGGGCAACTATCTGCGCGCCGAAATCCTGTGGCAGGCCGAACTGGCGCCGCAGCACAAACCGCAGGATCTGGCGCCAGAGGCGCTGTGGCGCCTGGCGGAGGCATTGCTGGCGGTGCCGCGCCTCTCCTACCAGACGCGCGGGCAGGCGGATGACAACCGTCATCACGGCGCGCTGTTTCGCTTCAAGGTATTTCATAGCAGCGGCGAGCCCTGCGAACGCTGCGGTGGGATGATCGTGCGCACCGATCTGTCGTCGCGGCCGTTTTATTGGTGCCCGGGTTGCCAGAAATAACCAAAAAAAACGCCGCCCGAAGGGGCGGCGCTGTGCGGTTTCAGCCGGGTAAGTGGCTTACTTGTTTTTCAGCTGGGATTTGAAATCGCGTTCGGCATAGCCGGTGTACAGCTGACGCGGACGGGCAATTTTGATGCCTTCGTCGTGCATTTCGTTCCAGTGGGCGATCCAGCCGATGGTGCGCGCGATGGCGAAGATCACGGTGAACATGGAAGAAGGAATGCCCATCGCCTTCAGGATGATGCCGGAGTAGAAGTCGACGTTCGGGTACAGTTTCTTCTCGATGAAGTACGGGTCGTTCAGCGCGATGTGTTCCAGCTCCATCGCCACTTGCAGCAGGTTGTCGTCCTTCTTGTTCAGCTCTTTCAGCACTTCGTGACAGGTTTCGCGCATCACGGTGGCGCGCGGATCGTAGTTCTTGTACACGCGGTGGCCGAAGCCCATCAGGCGGAAGGAATCATTTTTGTCCTTGGCGCGCTTGATGAATTCCGGAATGTGCTCGACGGTCTTGATCTCTTCCAGCATTTTCAGCGCCGCTTCGTTGGCGCCGCCGTGCGCCGGCCCCCACAGGGAGGCGATACCGGCCGCGATGCAGGCGAACGGGTTAGCGCCGGAAGAGCCGGCGGTGCGCACGGTTGAGGTAGAGGCGTTCTGCTCATGGTCGGCGTGCAGGATCAGGATGCGGTCCATGGCGCGTTCCAGCACCGGGTTCACCACGTATTCTTCGCACGGAGTGGCGAACATCATGTGCAGGAAGTTGCCGGCGTAGGACAGATCGTTGCGCGGATAAACGAACGGCTGGCCCAGGGAGTATTTGTAGCACATCGCGGCCACGGTCGGCATTTTGGACAGCAGGCGGAACGCGGTGATTTCACGGTGACGCTCGTTGTTGACGTCCAGCGCATCGTGGTAGAACGCCGCCAGCGCGCCGGTCACGCCGCACAGCACCGCCATCGGGTGCGAGTCGCGGCGGAAGCCACGGAACAGATGGGTGATCTGGTCGTGGATCATGGTGTGACGGGTTACGGTGGTCTTGAAGGTTTCGAACTCTTCCGGCGTTGGGGTCTCGCCGTACAGCAGGATGTAGCACACTTCCAGGTAGGAAGACTCTTTCGCCAGCTGCTCGATAGGGAAGCCGCGGTGCAGCAGCACGCCTTTGTCGCCGTCGATGAAGGTAATCTTGGATTCGCAAGAAGCGGTGGAGGTAAAGCCGGGATCAAATGTGAAATAACCTTTGGAACCCAGGGCGCGGACATCGAGGACATCAGGGCCCAGTGTCGGTGTCAATACGCCCAGTTCGATCGGAGCTTCGCTGTCGTTAATGGTTAGCGTCGCTTTCTTATCAGTCATTTACTGTCTCCTTAGCGCCTTATTTTAAAAACCACTAACAACTGAAATACCTTAAATCTCTGCAGGTTGCCCGCAAAAAATGGTGCGGACGCTAACTCTGTGAGCGACTGCGCAACTGTGCGCGGGTAGGGTACAGAGTGCTGACCAGGCGAACGAGACGGGTGACCAGTTGTTAACGATTCATAGTAATTCGTTATAGTCTGTTAATCTTACCTATGAGCTGTTCGAAGAGATGTGAACCTATCCCAATAATCTGTTTTTATGTGCTTTATTTGCTTTTGACGCCGGCAAACTCGAGCGGGAAACAACGGCTATTGGGATAGGTTCGCCAAATACACTGTTGCATAACTCGAACCCGGGAGGAAGTGTATCTGCTGACCCATAGCGCATCATAGGACCGTTTGTGCCCCTATATGTAATGGAAATGTTGATCTCTTGTCAAATCAGATAATTAATTTTGCACTAATTGTGAAATCCGTGATCTGAATCACTGTTCGGGGGAAATGTTATCAAAGCGGTTGTATGAGAATTGTAATCAGAATGTGATCCTCCTATACTGCCGCCAGGTCTCCGGATTACCCTGAAGTAGGAGCACCCAGCGTTATAAATGCGCGCCGTTTGAGCACAGAGGATGTTGATGTTTGAGCGCGTGACGTGTAAGGGTTTTAGGCTCTTAACGCTGTCTGATCCCCGCCCAGGCCCGGAGGAAGGAAAATAATAAGAGCTGTGTGGGCAAATACGTGAAAAAACAACGACCTGTCAACTTGGATCTGCAAACGATCCGGTTCCCCGTAACTGCGATAGCGTCTATCTTACACCGAGTCTCTGGCGTAATTACCTTCGTTGCCGTGGGTATCCTCCTCTGGCTGCTGGGCCTGTCACTCTCTTCCCAAGAGGGGTTCCTGCAGGCGGCCGCCATCATGAATAGCTTCATCGTCAAATTCATATTCTGGGGCATCCTCACGGCGCTGGCCTATCACATTTGCGGTGGCATCCGTCACTTGTTAATGGATTTTGGCTACATCGAAGAGAGTTTGGCCGCCGGCACCCGTTCCGCCCAGGTGGCGATCGGTCTGACCGTCGTGCTGTCAGTTCTGGCTGGAGTCCTCGTATGGTAAACAACGTTTCTGCATTAGGGCGCAACGGCGTGCACGATTGGCTGCTGCTGCGTGCTTCCGCGATCATCATCACCCTGTACGTCCTGTATATCCTGGGCTTTTTCGTCACGGCTCCGGAACTCACTTATGACATCTGGCGCGGTTTCTTCGCCACTTCCATTACGAAAGTGTTCACTCTGCTGACCTTGCTGTCGATTCTGGTGCACGCCTGGATCGGGCTGTGGCAGGTGCTGACGGACTACGTCAAGCCGCTGGCGGTTCGCCTGGTGTTGCAGCTGGCTGTCGTGGTCGCGTTGCTGGTCTATTTACTGTACGGAACAATCGTAGTGTGGGGTGCTTAAATGAAACTGCCAGTCAGAGAGTTTGATGCCGTCGTAATCGGCGCCGGCGGTGCGGGCATGCGTGCCGCGCTGCAAATTTCCCAAGCGGGCTCGACCTGTGCCCTGCTGTCCAAAGTTTTCCCGACCCGTTCCCATACCGTGTCCGCACAGGGCGGCATTACCGTCGCGCTTGGCAACAGCCACGAGGACAACTGGGAATGGCATATGTACGACACGGTGAAAGGTTCCGACTATATCGGTGACCAGGACGCCATCGAATATATGTGTAAAACCGGCCCGGAAGCGATTCTGGAACTGGAACACATGGGCCTGCCGTTCTCTCGTCTGGACGACGGCCGCATTTATCAGCGCCCGTTCGGCGGCCAGTCGCTGAACTTCGGCGGCGAGCAGGCGGCGCGTACCGCAGCCGCAGCCGACCGTACCGGCCATGCGCTGCTGCACACCCTGTACCAACAGAACCTGAAAAACCACACCACCATCTTCTCCGAGTGGTATGCGCTTGATCTGGTGAAAAACCAGGACGGCGCGGTGGTCGGCACCACGGCTATCTGCATCGAAACCGGTGAAGTGGTTTACTTCAAAGCCAAGGCCACCGTGCTGGCGACCGGCGGCGCAGGTCGCATTTACCAGTCCACCACCAACGCCCACATTAACACCGGCGACGGTGTCGGCATGGCGCTGCGCGCCGGCGTGCCGGTGCAGGACATGGAAATGTGGCAGTTCCACCCGACCGGCATCGCCGGCGCGGGCGTGCTGGTGACCGAAGGCTGCCGCGGCGAAGGCGGTTACCTGCTGAACAAGCACGGCGAGCGCTTCATGGAGCGTTATGCGCCGAACGCCAAAGATCTGGCGGGCCGCGACGTGGTTGCCCGTTCGATCATGATCGAAATCCGCGAAGGCCGCGGCTGCGACGGTCCTTGGGGCCCGCACGCCAAGCTGAAGCTGGATCACCTGGGCAAAGAGGTGCTGGAATCCCGTCTGCCGGGCATTCTGGAACTGTCCCGCACCTTCGCGCACGTCGATCCGGTGAAAGAGCCGATCCCGGTTATCCCAACCTGTCACTATATGATGGGCGGCATTCCGACCAAGGTGACCGGCCAGGCGCTGACCGTGAACGAGAAGGGCGAAGACGTGGTGATCCCGGGGCTGTTCGCCGTGGGCGAAATCGCCTGCGTATCGGTGCACGGCGCCAACCGCCTGGGCGGCAACTCGCTGCTCGACCTGGTGGTGTTCGGCCGTTCCGCCGGCATGCACCTGCAGGAATCGCTGGAAGAGCAGGGCGTGAGCCGTGACGCCAGCGACTCCGACGTGGAAGCCTCGCTGGACCGTCTGAACCGTTGGAACAACACCCGTTCCGGCGAAGACCCGGTCGAAATTCGCAAAGCGCTGCAGTCTTGCATGCAGCACAACTTCTCGGTATTCCGCGAAGGCGATGCGATGGCCAAGGGCCTGGAAGAACTGAAAGTGATCCGTGAACGTCTGAAGAACGCACGCCTGGACGATACCTCCAGCGAGTTCAACACCCAGCGCATCGAATGTCTGGAGTTGGATAACCTGATGGAGACCGCGTATTCCACCGCCGTGTCGGCCAACTTCCGTACCGAGAGCCGTGGCGCGCACAGCCGCTTCGACTATCCGGAACGCGATGACGCCAACTGGCTGTGCCATTCGCTGTATCTGCCGCAATCGGAAAGCATGACGCGTCGTGAAGTGAACATGCAACCGAAGCTGCGCCCGGCATTCCCGCCGAAAGTGCGTTCTTACTAATTGCGGAGATCGACAGATGAAACTCGAATTTTCCATTTATCGCTACAATCCGGATGTCGACGACGCGCCGCACATGCAGGATTACACCCTGGAAGCGGAAGAAGGTCGCGACATGATGCTGCTGGATGCGTTGATCCAGCTGAAAGAAAAAGACCCGACCCTGTCGTTCCGTCGCTCATGCCGCGAAGGCGTGTGCGGTTCCGACGGCCTGAACATGAACGGTAAAAACGGCCTCGCGTGCATCACTCCGATTTCGTCGCTGCGCAAAGGCAACGGCAAGATCGTGATCCGTCCGCTGCCGGGCCTGCCGGTAGTGCGCGATCTGGTGGTGGATATGGGCCAGTTCTATACCCAATATGAAAAGATCAAGCCATACCTGCTGAACGACGGCAAGAACCCGCCGGCGCGCGAGCACCTGCAATCGCCGGAGCAGCGCGCCAAGCTGGACGGTCTGTACGAGTGCATCCTGTGCGCCTGCTGTTCAACCTCTTGCCCATCGTTCTGGTGGAACCCGGACAAGTTCATCGGCCCAGCCGGTCTGTTGGCGGCGTATCGCTTCCTGATCGACAGCCGTGACACGGAAACGCAAGAACGTTTAGATGATCTGGACGACGCTTTTAGTGTTTTCCGCTGCCATAGCATTATGAATTGTGTCAGTGTATGTCCTAAAGGCTTGAACCCGACGCGTGCGATCGGGCATATCAAGTCCATGCTGCTGCAACGCGGCGCATAAACGGAATGAGATGCTGCGCCGGGCTCTTTTCCGGCGCACATCCCATAGGGGAGGGAACCTCTAAAAACTGACCCGCGGCTGCGGCGCTATGCAGCCTGGTTCTTCCGCCGGTTTTTAGAGGTTCCTTGTAAGGGACCGCAAGGTCCATAACAGAACGTATCGGGCCGTCATGGCCGCAAGTACGTCGAGTGAACCGTTTTACGGCAAACCGTATTCATCACGGTAATTATGTTAACCACGGCGAAAACTAAAGCTTCAAAGCTTAAGGGATCATGATGCAGAACGGCGCAATGAAGGCCTGGCTGGATTCCTCCTATCTGGCGGGCGCGAACCAGTCTTACATAGAGCAGCTCTATGAAGACTTCTTAACCGATCCGGGTTCCGTTGAAGATAGCTGGCGTTCCATTTTTCAACAGCTACCAACCGCGGGTGTCAAACCCGATCAGCTTCACTCTCAAACGCGCGATTACTTCCGCCGCCTGGCGAAAGACTCCGCGCGCTACAACACCACCATCACCGATCCGGAAACCGACGCCAAACAGGTCAAGGTACTGCAGCTGATCAACGCCTTCCGCTTCCGCGGGCATCAGCATGCCAACCTCGATCCGCTTGGCCTGTGGCAGCGCGAGCAAGTTCCTGACCTTGATCCCGCTTACCACAACCTGACCGAAGCCGATTTCCAGGAAACCTTCAACGTGGGCTCTTTCGCCATCGGCAAAGAAACCATGAAGCTGGGCGATCTGTACGCCGCGCTGAAGCAGACCTATTGCGGGTCGATCGGCGCTGAGTACATGCACATCACCAACACCGAAGAGAAACGCTGGATCCAGCAGCGTATCGAGTCGGTGGTGGGGCGCGCCAGCTTTACCGCCGACGAAAAACGCCGTTTCCTGAACGAGCTGACCGCGGCGGAAGGCCTGGAACGTTACCTGGGCGCCAAATTCCCGGGCGCCAAACGCTTCTCGCTGGAAGGCGGCGACGCGCTGGTGCCGATGCTGAAAGAGATGGTGCGCCACGCTGGCAAGAACGGCACGCGCGAAGTGGTGTTGGGCATGGCCCACCGCGGCCGTCTGAACGTGCTGATCAACGTGCTGGGCAAAAAGCCGGCCGATCTGTTCGACGAATTCGCCGGCAAGCATAAAGAACACCTCGGCACCGGTGACGTGAAATATCACCAGGGCTTCTCTTCCGACGTGGAAACCGAAGGCGGCATGGTTCACCTGGCGCTGGCGTTCAACCCGTCGCACCTGGAGATCGTCAGCCCGGTGGTCATGGGGTCGGTTCGCGCCCGTCGCGATCGTCTGGACGAAGCGCGCAGCAACATGGTGCTGCCGATCACCATCCACGGCGACGCCGCCATCACCGGCCAGGGCGTGGTTCAGGAAACCCTGAACATGTCTCAGGCCCGCGGCTACGAAGTGGGCGGCACCGTGCGTATCGTCATCAACAACCAGGTTGGCTTCACCACCTCCAACCCGCTGGATGCGCGCTCTACCGAATACTGCACCGACATCGCCAAAATGGTTCAGTCGCCGATCTTCCACGTTAATGCGGACGATCCGGAGGCCGTGGCCTTCGTCACCCGCCTGGCGTTGGATTTCCGTAACACCTTTAAGCGTGACGTGATGATCGATCTGGTCTGCTACCGTCGCCATGGGCACAACGAGGCCGACGAGCCGAGCGCCACCCAGCCGGTGATGTATCAGAAGATCAAGAAACACCCTACGCCGCGCAAAATCTATGCTGACGTGCTGACCGAGCAGAAAGTGGCCAGCCTGGAAGATGCCACGGAAATGGTCAACCTGTACCGCGACGCGCTCGACCGCGGCGATTGCGTGGTTGAAGAGTGGCGTCCGATGAACCTGCACTCCTTCACCTGGTCACCGTACCTGAACCACGAGTGGGACGAAGAGTACCCGAGCAAGGTTGAGATGAAGCGCCTGCAGGAGCTGGCACGCCGCATCAGCACCGTGCCGGAAGCGATCGAAATGCAGTCGCGCGTGGCGAAAATCTACGCTGACCGCGCCGAGATGGCCGCAGGCAACAAGCCGTTCGACTGGGGCGCCGCCGAAACGCTGGCCTACGCCACCATGGCGGATGAAGGCATTCCAATCCGCATCTCCGGCGAAGACGCCGGCCGCGGCACCTTCTTCCACCGTCACGCGGTGGTGCACAACCAGAAAAACGGTTCGGTCTACGTTCCGCTGGCGAATATCCACAGCGGCCAGGGCGAATTCAAGGTCTGGGACTCCGTGCTGTCTGAAGAAGCGGTGCTGGCGTTCGAATACGGCTACGCTACGGCGGAACCGCGTACGCTGACCATCTGGGAAGCGCAGTTCGGCGACTTCGCCAACGGCGCGCAGGTCGTTATCGACCAGTTCATCAGCTCCGGCGAGCAAAAATGGGGCCGTATGTGCGGCCTGGTGATGCTGCTGCCGCACGGCTATGAAGGCCAGGGCCCTGAGCACTCTTCCGCGCGTCTGGAACGCTATCTGCAGCTGTGCGCAGAGCAGAACATGCAGGTGTGCGTCCCGTCTACGCCGGCGCAGGTTTACCATATGCTGCGTCGTCAGGCGCTGCGCGGTATGCGCCGTCCGTTGGTGGTGATGTCGCCGAAGTCGCTGCTGCGTCATCCGCTGGCGATTTCTTCGCTGGACGAGCTGGCCAACGGCACCTTCCTGCCGGCGATCGGCGAGATCGACGACTTGGATCCGAAAGCGGTCAAGCGCGTCGTGCTGTGCTCCGGCAAGGTCTACTACGACCTGCTGGAACAGCGTCGCAAGAACGAGCAGAAAGACGTGGCCATCGTGCGCATCGAGCAGCTGTATCCGTTCCCGCATCAGGCCGTGCAGGCCGTGCTGGAGCAATACTCGCACGTGCATGATTTCGTCTGGTGTCAGGAAGAACCGCTGAACCAGGGCGCCTGGTACTGCAGCCAGCACAACTTCCGTGAAGTGGTGCCGTTCGGGGCTTCTTTACGTTACGCAGGACGTCCGGCCTCCGCTTCTCCGGCGGTGGGCTATATGTCCGTACACCAGAAGCAGCAGCAGGCTCTGGTGAACGACGCGCTGAATATTGACTAATGTTCGCTCGCTTGCCGGCCGTGGGGCCGGCAAGCAGATGATAAAAAACTTAAGGGAAAGCTAAATGAGTAGCGTAGATATTCTGGTTCCTGACCTTCCTGAATCGGTTGCCGATGCGACCGTAGCCACCTGGCACAAAAAGCCGGGCGACAGCGTGCAGCGTGATGAAGTCCTGGTTGAAATCGAAACCGACAAAGTGGTGTTGGAAGTGCCGGCCAGTGAAGCGGGCATTCTCGATGCTATCGTGGAAGAAGAGGGCGCGACCGTACTGTCTCGCCAGCTGCTCGGCCGCATCCGCCCAGGCGACAGCTCCGGCAAACCGACCGCCGAGAAGAGCCAGGAGAAAGAGTCCACGCCTGCACAGCGCGCGACCGCGAGCCTGGAAGAAGAAAGCAATGACGCGCTCAGCCCGGCGATTCGCCGCCTGATCGCCGAACACGACCTCGATGCCGGCGCCATCAAAGGCACCGGCGTGGGTGGCCGCATCACGCGTGAAGACGTGGAAGCGCACCTGGCCAAAGGCGGCGCCGCCGCCAAACCGGCCGCCGCCGCTGAAGCCGCACCGCAGCCTGCTCTGGCCGGCCGTAGCGAAAAACGCGTGCCGATGACTCGCCTGCGCAAACGCGTCGCTGAGCGTCTGCTGGAAGCGAAGAACAGCACCGCGATGCTGACCACCTTCAACGAAATCAACATGCAGCCGATCATGGATCTGCGCAAGCAGTACGGCGAAGCCTTCGAGAAGCGCCACGGCGTGCGTCTGGGCTTCATGTCCTTCTACATCAAGGCGGTGGTTGAAGCGCTGAAGCGCTTCCCGGAAGTGAACGCGTCGATCGACGGTTCCGACGTGGTTTACCACAACTACTTCGACATCAGCATCGCGGTTTCTACCCCGCGCGGCCTGGTGACGCCGGTACTGCGCGATGTGGACGCCATGAGCATGGCTGACATCGAGAAGAAAATCAAAGAGCTGGCCGTTAAGGGCCGCGACGGCAAACTGACCGTGGAAGAGCTGACCGGCGGTAACTTCACCATTACCAACGGCGGCGTATTCGGCTCCCTGATGTCTACCCCGATCATCAACCCGCCGCAGAGCGCCATCCTGGGCATGCACGCCATCAAAGATCGCCCAATGGCGGTCAATGGTCAGGTGGTGATCCAGCCGATGATGTATCTGGCGCTGTCTTATGACCACCGCCTGATCGACGGTAAAGAATCCGTCGGTTATCTGGTGACGGTCAAAGAGATGCTGGAAGATCCGGCTCGTCTGCTGCTGGACGTCTAGTAACCCTTGCCGGGCGCGGCGTGCCGCGCCCGCACTCTGTGCTATGTGGCCGGAAAACCATGCGGTTTACCGCGTAATAATGGTCCGGCTAAAAACCTTCAGAACTGAATGGATAGAACATCATGAATTTACACGAATATCAGGCAAAACAGCTGTTTGCTCGGTATGGCATGCCGGCACCAACCGGTTACGCCTGTACCACTCCGCGTGAAGCAGAAGAAGCCGCATCCAAAATCGGCTCCGGCCCGTGGGTGGTGAAATGTCAGGTTCATGCTGGCGGCCGCGGTAAAGCGGGCGGCGTTAAAGTCGTCAACAGCAAAGAAGATATCCGTGCTTTCGCGGAAGCCTGGTTGGGCAAACGTCTGGTGACTTACCAGACTGACGCGCTGGGCCAGCCGGTTAACCAGATCCTGGTTGAAGCGGCGACCGACATCGATAAAGAACTGTACCTGGGCGCCGTCGTAGACCGCGCGACCCGTCGCATCGTATTCATGGCGTCTACCGAAGGCGGCGTGGAAATCGAGAAAGTGGCGGAAGAAACCCCTGAACTGATCCACAAAATGACCATCGATCCGCTGGCGGGTCCACAGCCTTATCAGGGCCGTGAGCTGGCCTTCAAACTGGGCCTGACCGGCAAGCAAGTCAGCCAGTTCGCCAAGATCTTCATGGGCCTGGCGACGCTGTTCCTGGAGCGCGACCTGGCGATGGTTGAGATCAACCCGCTGGTGATCACCAAGCAGGGCGATCTGGTGTGCCTGGACGGCAAACTGGGCGCCGACGGCAACGCCCTGTTCCGTCAGCCTGAACTGCGTGAAATGCGTGACCCTTCTCAGGAAGATGAGCGTGAATCCCGTGCGGCCCAGTGGGAGCTGAACTACGTTGCCCTCGACGGCAACATCGGCTGCATGGTGAACGGCGCAGGTCTGGCGATGGGCACCATGGACATCGTTAAACTGCACGGCGGCGAGCCGGCCAACTTCCTGGACGTAGGCGGCGGCGCGACCAAAGAGCGCGTGACCGAAGCGTTCAAAATCATCCTGTCCGACGACAAGGTGAAAGCGGTTCTGGTTAACATCTTCGGTGGTATCGTTCGTTGCGATCTGATCGCCGACGGCATCATCGGCGCAGTGGCTGAAGTGGGCGTTAACGTCCCGGTCGTGGTGCGCCTGGAAGGGAACAACGCCGAACTGGGCGCCAAGAAACTGGCGGACAGCGGCCTGAATATCATTGCTGCGACCAGCCTGACTGATGCGGCTCAGCAAGTTGTTGCAGCAGTGGAGGGTAAATAATGTCCATCTTAATCGATAAAAACACCAAAGTAATTTGCCAGGGCTTCACCGGTAGCCAGGGGACTTTCCACTCCGAACAAGCTATCGCTTACGGCACCAAAATGGTTGGCGGCGTCACCCCAGGCAAAGGCGGCACTCAGCACCTGGGTCTGCCGGTGTTCAACACCGTGCGCGAAGCGGTTGAAGCGACCGGCGCGACGGCCTCCGTCATTTACGTTCCAGCGCCGTTCTGCAAAGACTCCATTCTGGAAGCGATCGATGCCGGCATCAAATTGATCATCACCATCACCGAAGGCATCCCGACCCTGGACATGCTGACCGTGAAAGTGAAGCTGGACGAAGCCGGCGTGCGCATGATTGGGCCGAACTGCCCTGGCGTGATCACCCCGGGCGAGTGCAAAATCGGCATCATGCCTGGCCACATCCACCTGCCGGGCAAAGTGGGCATCGTTTCCCGCTCCGGCACCCTGACCTATGAAGCGGTGAAACAAACCACCGATGCCGGTCTGGGCCAGTCCACCTGTGTGGGCATCGGCGGCGACCCGATCCCGGGCTCCAACTTCATCGATATCCTGAAGATGTTCCAACAGGATCCGCAGACCGAAGCGATCGTGATGATCGGTGAGATCGGCGGCAGCGCTGAAGAAGAAGCGGCGGCTTACATCAAAGAACACGTCACCAAACCGGTCGTGGGTTACATCGCCGGCGTGACCGCGCCGAAAGGCAAACGCATGGGCCACGCGGGCGCCATCATCGCCGGCGGCAAAGGCACGGCGGACGAGAAGTTTGCTGCGCTGGAAGCGGCGGGCGTGAAAACCGTTCGCAGCCTGGCGGACATCGGCGACGCGGTAAAAGCGGTGCTGAAGCGCTAAGAACCTAGTACGAAATAACAATATCTCGACATGTTTGGCCACCCATTGGGTGGCCTTTTTTATGGGTAAAGATCAGAAATCGTTGAGCGCCTTGATCAGCGCGATCCGATCCTGCAGGCGGCGCTGCTGCACCGGATCCGCGGCGGCTTGCCGCTGCTGCTCCAGCGAGGTGAGGGCGGCGCGGTAATCGTCGGCGTTGCTGAACAGCCCGTCTTTGACGTTGATCGAGGCGACGTTGGTGTAGCGCCCGTCGTCGGTGGTCGGTACCTGGATAACGCCTTCATTAAGCAGCCGTTTGACGATCGCCCGCTGCGGTTCGTATCCTTCCATGCCAACCAGTTTCCAGCGCTGCGGCGGCACGCCCTGGTATTGGCCGTGTTTCACTTCCGTCAGGTAGCGCAGGGCCAGGTGGCGAATGGTGCCTTCTTCTTCACCGTATTGCGCTTTGCTGTCGAACAGCACCGGGAAGGATTGCCCTTCCAGCGCGCCGCCCTTTTGCGTCAGGTGGCCCATGCGGTAACTGTTCATGCCCAGACGGATCGGCATGTCGTCGGTGACCGGCGTGCCGTCCGCCAGGCGCAGATCGACGATGCGCGAACCGGAGGGTTGGTGCAGATCAATGGTATAGGTGACGCCATCGAAGAAATCGTTGGTGGAATATTTGGACGAACGCCGCGCCGGGTTAAAGCTGTAGGTGACGTCGCCCGGCTGCAGCTGATTGAAGTAGCCGGCGGACCACTCCATATAGCGTTTAAGCGCTTTACCGTTAAGTTGATAAACGGTGATCTCGCCGCCGGCGTATTGGTAGTTAAAGGCGATATCCTTGGCCTTGATGTCGCCGACGTCCAGTTTGGCGCGATCGTTGTCGATCTGCAGAGCGATCACCTGCGCCTGCGGTGCGTAGTGACGGGCGGCCTGCTGGAACAGCGCGCTGATGCCGGTATCCTGCACGTGCACCTGAGGAATGCCGCGGAACTCGTCGGCAGGCACCAGATCGCTGCCGCTCAGCTTCGCCACCACCCGGTTGGCGTTGGCGCGCAAAATGTCATGATACGGCTGGTAGAGAGCCTGCATGGCGCTGTCCGGCGTCAGCCCTTTGATCGGATAGGTGTAGCTGTTTTTGTCGATCAGCGTGAATTTGCCGTCGCGGCGTTCAAATTGCAGATCGATGCGTGACAGCGCGCGGCCGTATTTGTCCGGTTCGGTGATGATGACGCCGTTGATCACCGCCTTGTCGATCTTCACATGCATGTGGCCGGCGACGATCGCCGCCAGTTCCGGGTTGGCGTTGGCAATGTCGGCCACGCCGGTGCCCGGGCGCTGGTTCTCGTTGTCGATGCCCATATGCGCCACCAGTACGATGGCATCAACCTGGCCGTCGATTTGTTTGATGACCTGTTTCACCGCCTGCACCGGATCGGTGAAGTTCAGTCCTTTGATACGATCGGTGCCCTTGGCGAATTCAGCGGTCATCGGCGTGTCCATGCCGATAATGCCGATCTTCACGCCCTGGCGTTCGAGGATGGTGTAGGCCGGCAGATAAGGCTTGCCGTTGTCCCAGACGATGTTGCCCGCCAGCGCCGCGCCCTTGAACTGCTTGAGCGGGGTGGCCAGCGCCGGCAGGCCGAAGTCGAACTCGTGATTGCCCATCACCCAGACGTCGTAGTTGAGCGCGTTGAGGCCCAGCATCATCGGGCTGACGGCCTCATGCTTGAAGGTTTCAACGAAGTTGCCCTGAATAGTGTCGCCGGCGTCCACCAGGATCAGGTTAGGCTGCTCGGCGCGTACCTTTTTGACCTGAGTGGCTATCTGGCTCAGGCTGCCCGCCAGGTTTTCCGTGTCGCTGGCGTAGTCCCAAGGCACGAAGGTACCGTGCAGATCGGAGGTGCCCAGCAGGGTGATGTTTACCGTTTCGGCGGCCATGGCGTTTCCCGAGAGTCCCAAGACAGAGGCAAAGATGATTTTTTTCATAACTTATTGTCACTCAATGCAATTTTAACATAAGCGGTCATTTTGCTACAAAATCGCAACCTTTACGATCCCATCGCGAGAAATAGACTAATATTGGAGAGAGATTTGTTGTTTTGTGACTGCAATCACTGTCACGGCTTAATGGAAATAAAAGGTTAATTATGTCGCAGAATAAGCGCGTAATAATACAATGGCGGCTCTTTTAAATTACATTTATTTAACACAAAAATATCATTAAAAAACAATTAAACCATTGCGCAACATGCCCTCAAGAAAAATAGGCGAAATGTGCTGATGAATATGGAAATAATATGCGGATAGGCTTAAATTGTCTCAGATCAAATTAGCCCGAAGTACCTCTTTCGGCTAAGATTTGACCTGTAACCAAAAGTCCAACCCACGTCACGTAAAAACCTATTTATTGTGTGGGATTGGGCGAGTATCATCCATGTTGTGATTATGGATGGTTGATCTTGTTGCATTTGTTACCCGTTGTCGGTTTTCAGTGGCGTGCTTGTCGACGGCCCGAGAGGCTATTGGCGAGTGTGCGGTTGAAAGCGGAGAAGCTGGATCAAATTTGTTGTGTTTAAGGGCATTCACTGCGGGGCGTTACTGGCGGCTTTGAAAGAAGCATGCCGATAACCGCGTGTCGGAGTCTTCCTGCGAGGAGCAAGGAGTCAAGATGTTTGATATTGTCGAACTGTCGCGCTTACAGTTTGCTTTAACGGCGATGTACCATTTCTTATTTGTCCCATTAACGCTCGGTATGGCGTTCTTGCTGGCAATTATGGAAACGGTATATGTCCTGTCTGGCAAACAAATCTATAAAGACATGACCAAATTCTGGGGAAAGTTATTTGCGATTAACTTTGCTCTGGGTGTGGCCACCGGTTTGACCATGGAGTTCCAGTTCGGGACCAACTGGTCGTATTTCTCTCATTACGTCGGCGATATCTTCGGGGCCCCACTGGCTATCGAAGGTCTGATGGCGTTCTTCCTTGAATCGACGCTGGTCGGCCTGTTCTTCTTCGGCTGGGATCGTCTGAGCAAGGTGCAGCACATGGCGGTAACCTGGTTCGTGGCCCTCGGCTCCAACCTGTCCGCGCTGTGGATCCTGGTCGCCAACGGCTGGATGCAGAACCCGATCGCGTCGGATTTCAACTTCGAAACCATGCGCATGGAGATGGTCAGCTTCTCCGAGCTGGTGCTTAACCCGGTTGCGCAGGTGAAATTCGTTCACACCGTGGCTGCAGGTTACACCACCGGCGCCATGTTCGTGCTGGGCATCAGCTCCTACTATCTGCTGAAGGGCCGCGACATCGCTTTCGCCAAGCGCTCCTTCGCCATCGCCGCCAGCTTCGGCATGGCTGCGGTGCTGTCGGTGATCGTGCTGGGTGACGAATCCGGTTACGAAATGGGCGACGTACAGAAAACCAAACTGGCCGCCATCGAAGCGGAGTGGGATACCCAGCCGGCGCCGGCGTCCTTCACCCTGTTCGGCATTCCCGATCAGGACAAGATGGAAAACTCCTTCTCTATTCAGATCCCGTATGCGCTTGGCTTGATCGCCACGCGTTCCACCGACACGCAGGTCACCGGCCTGAAAGATCTGCTGGCGCAACATGAAGTGCGCATCCGCAACGGCATGAAAGCCTACCAGCTGCTGGAAGAGCTGCGCGGCGGCAATACCGATCCTGCGGTGCGTGCGGAATTCAACAAAACCAAGCAAGACCTGGGCTACGGCATGCTGCTGAAGCGTTATACCCCGAACGTCAGCGACGCGACGGAAGCGCAGATCCAGCTGGCGACCAAGGACTCCATTCCACGCGTGGCGCCGCTGTACTTCGCCTTCCGCATCATGGTGGCCTGTGGCGTGCTGATGCTGCTGATTATCGGCCTGTCCTTCCTGAGCGTGGTGCGCGGCCGCATCGGCCAGAAAAAATGGCTGTTGCGTGCGGCGCTGTATGGCCTGCCGCTGCCGTGGATCGCGGTGGAAGCCGGCTGGTTCGTGGCGGAATACGGCCGTCAACCGTGGGCGATTGGTGAGGTGCTGCCGACCGCAGTCGCCAACTCTTCGCTGACCGCGGGCGACATTCTGTTCTCGATGGGGCTGATTTGCGGCTTGTACACCCTGTTCCTGGTGGCTGAAATGTACCTGATGTTCAAGTTTGCGCGTCTGGGTCCAAGCAGCCTGAAAACCGGCCGCTACCACTTTGAACAACCGACTGCCGCCGTGCAGGAAGCGCGCTAAACAGGAGTCCACGTATGTTTGACTATGAAGTACTGCGATTTATCTGGTGGGTGCTGGTTGGCGTACTGCTGATCGGCTTCGCCGTCACCGACGGTTTCGACATGGGCGTCGGCATCCTGGTGCGCATCATCGGTAAAACCGATACCGAGCGCCGGGTGATGATCAACTCCATCGCCCCGCACTGGGACGGTAACCAGGTGTGGCTGATCACCGCCGGCGGCGCGCTGTTCGCCGCCTGGCCGATGGTCTACGCAGCGGCCTTCTCGGGCTTCTACGTCGCCATGATCCTGGTGCTGGCGGCCTTGTTCTTCCGCCCGGTCGGTTTTGACTACCGTTCCAAGCTGGAGAGCACCCGCTGGCGCAACATGTGGGACTGGGGCATCTTCATCGGTTCCTTCGTGCCTGCATTGGTGTTCGGCGTGGCGTTCGGCAACCTGCTGCAGGGCGTGCCGTTCCATGTGGACGAGTACCTGCGTCTGTTCTACACCGGCAACTTCTTCCAACTGCTGAATCCGTTCGGTCTGTTGGCAGGCGTGGTCAGTCTGACCATGCTGGTCACTCAGGGCGCGACTTACCTGCAGATGCGCACCACCGGCGAGATCCACCTGCGGTCACGCGCCGCAGCGCAGATCGCGACGCTGATCATGGCGGTATGCTTCCTGCTGGCGGGCGTGTGGCTGGTGAAAGGCATCGACGGCTACGTGATCACTTCGGCGCTGGACACCATGGCGGAATCCAACCCGCTGCGTAAAGAAGTGGCGCATCAGGCTGGCGCATGGCTGATCAACTTCAACAAGTATCCGCTGCTGTGGGCGTTGCCTGCGCTGGGCGTGGTGCTGCCGTTGTTCACCATCCTGTTCTCGCGTCTGGAGAAAGGCGCGCTGGCGTTCGTCACCTCGTCGCTGACCATCGCCTGCGTCATCCTCACCGCCGGGGTCACCATGTTCCCGTTCGTGATGCCGTCCAGCACTGTGCCTAACGTCAGCCTGACCATGTGGGACGCGACCTCGAGCCTGTTGACGCTGAAAGTGATGACCGTCGTGGCGGCGATCTTCGTGCCTATCGTTTTGGCGTACACCAGCTGGTCGTACTACAAAATGTTCGGTCGCCTCGACAAGAATTACATCGAAAACAACAAGCATTCGCTGTACTAAGGATAAGGAGCTAAACCATGTGGTATTTTGCCTGGATTCTCGGAACGCTTCTTGCCTGCGCCTTTGGCATCATCACGGCGCTGGCGCTTGAGCAGAGCGAAGCGACCAAAGCTCAGCAAGACGGTAAGTGATGAGCTCGTCCGTGATTGACAAGCTGTACGCTGTCACCGACAAGGGCCCGGTTCGGGCCCTTTCCCTGGCGCTGGCGTTGATTTTGGCGGGGTGCGTGTTCTGGGATCCGACGCGTTTCGCCGCCAAAACCAGCTCGCTGGAGATTTGGGAAGGGCTGTTGCTGATTTGGGCCGTATGCGCCGGGGTGATCCACGGTTTCGGATTCCGCCCGCAGCGCAGCGTCTGGCGCGCTTTTTTCGCGCCGCTTCCCGCAATTGTGATCTTGTGCGCAGGATTACTTTACGTTTCTTTATAATCTCCCCGATGTCCCCACGTTATGGGCCCTCACGGCCCATAATTATTTTCATTCCCATCTTGTAACCCATTCCCAACCCGATCCGTCTTGCGTATAGTAGCAGCGTTAAATTGCATTGCTGGGAAGTAGAGTGAGTAATACGTTGTTTCGATGGCCGGTTCGCGTTTACTACGAGGATACCGATGCCAGTGGTGTGGTCTATCACGCCCGCTACGTCGCCTTTTTTGAAAGAGCGCGCACAGAGATGCTGCGTCAGCACAACTTTCATCAACAGCAGCTGCTCAGTGAACAAGTCGCTTTTGTCGTCCGGCGCATGACGGTGGATTATCTGGCTCCGGCTCGTCTCGACGAGCAACTGGAGGTCCAGAGTGAAATCACCTCTCTGCGCGGGGCTTCTCTCACGTTTGCTCAACGCATTGTCAATTCTGACGGGGCCCTACTGAGCCAGGCAGATGTCCTGATTGCCTGTATTGATCCACACCAAATGAAGCCAAGAGCGCTTCCTAAGTCTATTGTCGCGGAGTTTAAGCAGTGACTGACATGAACATCCTAGATTTATTCTTGAAGGCGAGCCTGCTGGTTAAGCTTATCATGTTGATTTTGATATGCTTCTCGGTAGCCTCCTGGGCGATCATCATTCAGCGCACCCGCATCCTCAATGCGGCGACGCGCGACGCCGAAGCCTTTGAAGACAAATTCTGGTCCGGTATCGAGCTTTCCCGTCTGTACCAGGAAAGTCAGGCGCGTCGCGATAGCCTGACCGGTTCCGAGCAGATCTTCCATTCCGGTTTCAAAGAGTTCGCCCGCCTGCACCGCGCCAACAACCATGCGCCGGAGTCGGTGATCGAAGGAGCGTCGCGCGCGATGCGCATTTCGATGAACCGCGAGCTGGAAACGCTGGAAACCCATATTCCGTTCCTCGGCACCGTCGGTTCGATCAGCCCGTATATCGGCCTGTTCGGCACCGTGTGGGGGATCATGCACGCCTTTATCGCGCTGGGCGCGGTGAAGCAAGCCACGCTGCAGATGGTGGCGCCGGGTATCGCCGAAGCGCTGATCGCCACCGCGATCGGTCTATTCGCCGCCATCCCGGCGGTAATGGCCTACAACCGTCTCAACCAGCGCGTCAACAAGCTTGAGCAGAATTACGACAACTTTATGGAAGAGTTCACCGCTATTCTGCATCGTCAGGCCTTCTCCAGCGACAGCAAATAAGTAGGAGGTAGCATGGCGAGAGTACGTGGTCGTAGTCGGCGCGAGCTGAAGTCCGAAATTAACATCGTTCCGCTGCTCGACGTGTTGCTGGTGCTGCTGCTGATCTTTATGGCAACCGCGCCAATCATCACGCAGAGCGTGGAGGTTGACCTGCCGGACGCCACCGATTCCAAGACGGTGTCCAGCGATGACAATCCGCCGGTGATCCTCGAGGTTTCCGGCGTAGGTCAATACACCCTGGTGGTGGATCACAACCGTATGGAGCTGCTGCCGCCTGAGCAAGTCGCGGCCGAAGCCAAGTCGCGTTTGGCGGCTAACCCGAAAACGGTCTTTTTGATCGGCGGTGCGAAGGAAGTCCCTTACGATGAGATTATCAAGGCATTGAATATTCTCCATCAGGCGGGCGTGGCTTCCGTGGGGCTGATGACCCAGCCGATCTGACCGTAAGGCCAACGGCAACCCGGTTCCTGCGCTGCGGCTCAGGAACCCCGTATAAGCAACACCAGTTTTTGGGAATCTATTTTGGTAAAGGCAACTGAGCAAAACGATAAGCTGAACCGCGCCGTTATTGTTTCGGTCGTTCTGCACTTCATACTGATTGCCCTGCTGATTTGGGGATCGCTGCAGGAAAAGGTCGACATGGGCGCCGGCGGCGGCGGCGATGGCACCGTGGTGGGCGCGGTGATGGTCGATCCCGGTGCCGTGGTGGAACAGTACAACCGCCAGCAGCAGCAGAGCAACGATGCGCAGCGTGCCGAGAAGCAGCGCCAGAAAAAAGCGGAGCAACAGGCCGAAGAGCTTCAGCAGAAGCAGGCGGAGCAACAGCAGCGCCTGAAAGAGCTGGAGAAAGAGCGTTTGGCGGCGCAGGAGAAAGCCGCGCAGGACGCCAAAGCGCAGGCTGAGCAACAGCAGAAGGCGGCGGAGCAGCAGAAACAGGCCGCCGAGCAGCAAAAAGCGGCGGAAGCCGCCGCAGCCAAGGCCAAAGAGCAACAGAAGGTCGCCGAAGCCGCCGCCGCCAAGGCGAAGGCCGAAGCGGACAAGGTCGCCAAGGCGCAGGCGGAAGCCCAGAAAAAAGCCGAAGCGGAAGCCAAGAAAGAAGCGGCAGCTGCCGCCGCCGCCAAGAAACAGGCGGAAGAGGCGAAGAAAGCCGCTGCCGCTGCGGCAGAAAAGAAAGCCGCAGAGGCCGCGGAGAAGAAAGCGGCCGCTGAAGCCGAGAAAAAAGCTGCAGCGGAAGCCGAGAAGAAGGCTGCCGCCGAGGCAGAGAAGAAAGCGGCGGCCGAGAAAGCCGCTGCCGCCAAAAAAGCCGCTGCGGACGCCAAGAAGAAGGCCGCCGCCGAGGCTGCGAAACAATCGGAGGAAGTTAGCGATCTGTTTGGCGGCCTGGCGGATGGCAAGAACGCGCCGAAAGGCGGCGGTGCCAAATCGAAGGGCGACGGTAAACCGGCCGGGCAGGGCAATGCCAAAACGGCGGGCGCCAGCGGGGCGGATATCAGCGGTTATATGGGGCAGATCCAAGGGGCGATTCAGAGCAAGTTCTATGACGCCAGCTCGTTCGCCGGCAAAACCTGCGACCTGCGTATCAAGCTGGCGCCGGACGGCCTGCTGATAAGCGTACAAGCGGCGGGCGGCGATCCTGCTTTGTGTCAGGCCGCGGTCTCTGCCGCCAAGTTGGCGCACATACCTAAGCCGCCGAGCGATGCCGTTTATCAGCACTTTAAGAATTCTATCCTTGAATTCAAACCGCAATAACGGTTGATTGACTGAGTAAGATCACAGGGATGTACTAAGGTAACCAACAGGGATTATGTAGTTTTACGTAAGTTGGTTTGTTAAAATTCTGCTAATTTATCGCAGGCATCCCGCCTGGATAAGGGAGATGAGATGAAGCAGGCATTTCGAGTAGCGCTAGGTTTTTTAATTCTGTGGGCGTCCGTGTTGCACGCGGAAGTTCGCATTGAAATCACCCAAGGGGTCGACTCCGCTCGTCCGATTGGCGTGGTGCCGTTTAAATGGGCGGGCCCAGGCACGCCGCCGGAAGATATCGGCAAGATTGTCGGCGCGGATCTGCGCAACAGCGGCAAATTCAACCCGATCGACGTGGCTCGCATGCCGCAGCAACCGACCTCCGCGTCTGAAGTGACGCCGGCGGCCTGGACTGCATTGGGCATCGACGCCGTGGTTGTCGGCCAGGTTCAGCCTGGCGCCGACGGCAGCTACCTGATCTCCTACCAGTTGGTGGACACCTCGGGTTCGCCGGGCACCGTATTGGCGCAGAACCAGTATAAAGTGACCAAACAGTGGTTGCGTTATTCTGCCCATACCGCCAGCGACGAAGTGTTCGAGAAGCTGACCGGCATCAAGGGCGCGTTCCGCACCCGTATCGCCTACGTGGTGCAGACCAACGGCGGGAAATTCCCGTACGAGCTGCGCGTAGCGGATTACGACGGTTACAACCAGTTCACGGTGCACCGTTCGCCTGAGCCGCTGATGTCGCCGGCCTGGTCGCCGGACGGCAGCAAACTGGCTTATGTGACCTTCGAGAGCGGCCGCTCTGCGCTGGTGGTGCAGACCCTGGCTAACGGCGCTATCCGCCAGATCGCCTCTTTCCCGCGCCACAACGGTGCGCCGGCGTTCTCGCCGGACGGCAGCAAGCTGGCCTTCGCGCTGTCCAAGAGCGGCAGCCTGAACCTGTACGTGATGAACCTCGGCTCCGGCCAGATCACGCAGCTGACCGATGGCCGCAACAACAACACCGAACCGACCTGGTTCCCGGATGGCCAGTCTCTGGCGTTTACCTCCGACCAGGGCGGGCGTCCGCAGATTTATAAAATCAGCGCCAGCGGCGGTGCCGCACAGCGTCTGACATGGGAAGGCTCTCAGAACCAGGATTCTGAAGTCAGCTCCGACGGTAAATTCCTGGTGATGGTGAGCACCAACAGTGGTGCACAACACATCGCCAAACAAGATCTTGGATCGGGCGCCGTTCAGGTTTTGACCGGCACCTTCCTGGATGAAACGCCTAGTATTGCGCCAAACGGCACCATGGTGATCTATAGCTCCACGCAAGGTATGGGCTCCGTGCTGCAGTTGGTGTCAACTGATGGGCGTTTCAAAGCGCGTCTTCCGGCAACTGATGGACAGGTCAAATTCCCTGCCTGGTCGCCGTATCTGTGATGCATGTGTAAATATGTATGGCAAACTATAAAAGGATCAAAGAAATGCAACTGAACAAAGTGCTGAAAGGGCTTCTGCTGGCACTGCCAGTTCTGGCTGTAGCAGCTTGTAGTTCTAACAAAAGCGCGAACAACGACCAATCTGGTATGGGCGCTGGCGCCGGCACTGGTATGGAAAACGGCAGCAGCAACCTGTCTTCCGAAGAACAAGCTCGTCTGCAGATGCAAGAACTGCAGAAGAACAACATCGTTTACTTCGGCCTGGACAAGTATGACGTAAGCTCCGAATTCGCTCAGATGCTGGACGCGCACGCTGCATTCCTGCGTAACAACCCGTCTTACAAAGTGACCGTTGAAGGCCACGCTGACGAACGCGGCACGCCGGAATACAACATCGCTCTGGGTGAGCGTCGTGCTAACGCCGTTAAAATGTACCTGCAGGGTAAAGGCGTTTCCGCTGACCAGATCTCTATCGTTTCTTACGGTAAAGAAAAACCAGCAGTACTGGGCCACGACGAAGCGGCTTATGCTAAAAACCGTCGTGCCGTTCTGGTTTACTAAGAGAATCGCATGAACAGTAACTTCAGACGTCATCTGTTGAGTCTGTCGTTACTGGTTGGCGTAGCGGCCCCTTGGGCCGCTACTGCCCAAGCGCCAATCAGTAATGTCGGCTCCGGCTCGGTCGAAGACCGTGTCACCTCGCTTGAGCGCATCAGCAATGCTCAAGGCCAGCTTTTAAACCAACTCCAGCAGCAACTCTCTGACAATCAACGCGACATTGATTCTCTCCGTGGACAAATCCAGGAAAGCCAGTATCAGTTGAATCAGGTCGTTGAACGCCAGAAGCAAATCTATCAACAGATGGATAGCCTCAGCCAGGGCGGCGCTCAGAGCGCCTCTGCGGCAGCGGGCGCTGCCGGCGGGGCAGCCGCAGGCGCATCTTCCGATGCGGGCAGCAGCGCGCCTGCAGCCGCTTCTGCAACGCCGAGCGGCGGTGATGAGAACAGTGACTACAACGCCGCTGTTTCTCTGGCGCTGGAAAAAAAACAGTATGACCAGGCGATTTCCGCCTTTCAGTCCTTCGTAAAACAGTACCCGAAGTCCACTTACCAGCCCAATGCCAACTATTGGCTGGGCCAGTTGTTCTACAACAAGGGTAAAAAAGACGATGCGGCCTACTATTTTGCGGTGGTGGTGAAGAATTACGCTAAATCACCGAAGGCGCCGGACGCCATGTACAAGGTGGGTATCATCATGCAGGAAAAAGGGCAGGCTGATAAAGCCAAGGCCGTGTTCCAGCAGGTGATTAAACAATACCCAACCAGTGCGGCGGCCAAGCAGGCGAAAAGTCGCGTAGGCGGTTAACGGCTAGAAAAATGAGCCCAGAAGTTAGTCGATTTGACCGATTTCTGGGCTCATTCGCGTGAAGAACAAGCAGTTGAACGCATCGGTAAAAAATTTAGGTTGCGCTGCCAAGATAAATTAGTAATATATGCCGCCGTTGCCAAGACATCTTGCAAGATGTTAAAGCGGCAGGGAAATTGGGTCGTTAGCTCAGTTGGTAGAGCAGTTGACT